>JBMTPW010000034.1:0-11267 GCA_049444115.1 Ilumatobacteraceae bacterium
TCTTTGTTACCCACGATCAAGAAGAAGCGCTCACCATGAGTGATCGCATCGCGGTGATGAACGAAGGACGCGTGGAGCAGATCGGTACCCCGGAAGAGATCTACTACTCGCCGGCAACGCTTTTCGTGGCCGGATTCATTGGTTCGGCGAACCTGTTGCCGGGGACGGTGAAGGGTCGCGACGGCGAATTCTGGGTGGTGGAATTGGCCGCCGGACTGACGGTGCGGGCCGAGGCCGGACACGAACCCCAGATCTCCGATCGCGTCTCGGTCATGTTGCGCCCTGAACGGTTGCACCCCGTCGCCGAACGGCCCACCGAAGGCGCCGGTCTCCTGGGAACCGTGTCGAGTGTCATCTTTCATGGAGCCTGGCTGCGCGTGCAGTTGCGTCTGGCAGACGGAACCGAAGTCGTCGCCGAGGCCGATGCCGATACCGACCTGCCGTCGTTGCGGCCCGGGCAGGAGCACTGGGTGTCGTGGTCGGAATCAGCTCCCTACCTCTTGCGGGGCTGGCCCGATCGGGCCGGGGCCACCGATCTCGACGCCGACGAAGTCGAGGCTTTGCTGTGAGCGCCGAACTGGCTAGCGTCGACTGGCTGACATTCGCAATCCGTCGACATCGTCCTGATCCGTCCAAGATCGTTCCCGTCAAACGAGGGGGTACTCCATGAATCATGTATCGACTCCGCACGCTGGCCGTCGCGGCCTGACCCGTCGAGAGCTTCTTCTCCGCGGCGGTGCCCTCGGTTTCGCTGGATTGTCGCTTCCAACGCTTCTGGCGGCCTGCGGAGGTGGCGGCGATTCCTCGGGTGGGGATCTGGCACTCGACATGGTCAATTGGCCCCTCTACATCCAACCGACCGAGGGCGACGTACTCGGCACAGTGGATCGATTCATGGCCGCGACCGGGGTGTCGATGACCTACAACGAGACCTACAACGACAATCTCGAGTACTTCGCCAAGATCCAGCCGATTCTCGGAACGGGCAAGACCCTCGACACGGATCTCCTCTGTCCGACGTATTGGATGGCCAGTCGTCTTCGCACTCTCGACTGGTTGGACAAACTTCCCCTCGATCAGGTCCCCAATGCCGTCAATCTCGAGGACCAATTCGTGAAGCCAGCGGTCGATCCTTCCGGTGAATACAGCCTGCCCTGGCAGGCGGGAATGGCCGGAATTGCGTACAACATTTCGGTCACCGGCCGGGAATTGAAGAGCGTCAAGGACCTTCTCGATCCCGAGTTCAACGGGAAGATCGCGATGCTCACCGAAATGCGCGACACCGTCGGGTTGCTGCTCATGAGCGAGGGCATCGATCCCAGCTCGGTGAATACGTTCGATGACGCCGCAGTGGCTTTCGAAATCCTGGAGAAAGCCAAAGCCGACGGTCAGATCCGGGCCTTCACCGGAAACGATTACACCGACGACCTCTCGAGCGGAAACTTCGCCGCCTGCGTGGCCTGGTCCGGGGACGTTCTCCAACTCTCAGTGGACAATCCCGATGTGCGCTTCGTCATTCCCGAAGAAGGTGGCACGCTCTGGTGGGACACCATGGTGATTCCGAAGGGAGCCAAGAACCGTGAGGCCATCGCCAAATGGATGGACTTCGTCTACGACCCTGTCGAGGCTGCCAAGATCACGGCCTGGGTGCAATACAACTCACCGGTGAAGGGCGTACGAGAAGAGGTCGCGAAGATCGCGCCGGATCTCGCTGAGAATCCGCTCGTCTTCCCCGATGCGGAGACCAAGAGCCGGCTGCGCCAGTTCGCTCCCTTGGACCTGGATGTCGAAGCCGAATTCGAGGAGGCCTTCTCGAAGATCACGGGCGCGTAGGGTCGATGCCTGCGACAGTGGTCGATCACGAACATCCGGTCGAGCACCGGGTATCGGAAGGTTGGGGGCTGGCGTCCACTGTCGTCGTCGGACTGGTCCTGGTGGCCATTGGTGCCAGATGGATTCACGGCCCGATCGCATTGCTCCTGTTGATGGTGCTGGCGGTGACACTCGTCGGCTTCATCGGTGTCGCCGTGCTCGGAAGTTCCGATCTGCGGCGGTCCATGGCCCCTTACGGACTTCTCAAGCCGGGAACAATGTGGCTGGCGTTGTTCTACCTCGCTCCGGTGTGGTCGCTGCTGCGCAGTTCGCTCTCGTCCAAGAGGACCAGGTTCGACGTGCAACCGAGCTTCACCTGGGAGTTCGGCAACTACGCCAAGGCCTTCACCGATTTCGGTCCGCAATTCGGCCGGGCCTTCATGTACGCCGGCATCGCCACACTCATGACGGTGGCCATTGGATACCCGCTGGCCTACGTCATCGCCTTTCGGGGAGGTCGCTACAAGAACCTGCTTCTGGGCATGGTGGTGATTCCGTTCTTCACGAGTTATCTGATCCGCACCATCGCGTGGTCGTCGATCCTGGCCGATTCCGGTCCGGCGGCCACTGCAATCGAGGCTCTTCATCTCGAGGGTGTCATGGAGACCGTCGGCATCATGGACGATGGTCGGCTGATCAACATTCCGGCGGCGGTCATCTTCGGCCTGGCGTACAACTTCCTGCCGTTCATGATCCTGCCGATCTACGTCAGCTTGGAAAAGATCGACGTGCGACTCATCGATGCCGCCCAGGACCTCTATTCATCGTCTTCACGGGCCTTTCGCAAAGTCGTCCTACCGTTGTCGCTTCCAGGGGTGTTCGCCGGGACGCTGCTCACATTCATTCCGGCGGCCGGCGATTTCGTCAACGCCCAGTTCCTGGGCAACCCGAACACGACCATGATCGGCAATTCCATTCGCGATCAATTCCTGAATCAGAACAACTATCCCATTGCGAGCGCCATGTCCTTCGTCCTCATGGCGGTGATCACGATTCTGGTGGTCATCTACAGCCGCTTCTTCGGCACCGAGGATCTGGCATGAGCGCGGCGACATCGAAACGCGGGAGAGCTGGTCGAGCACTCCTCGGCGTCTACGCCGGACTGGGATTCGTCTTCCTGTTGGCACCGATCGCCTACATCGTGGCCTTCTCGTTCAACAAGCCCAAGGGCAAGTTCAACATCGCATGGCAGGAATTCACCTTCGACAACTGGAAGGATCCCTTCTCGGACGCCGCCCTGACCAGTGCACTCTGGAGAAGCTTGCAGATCGCCACGGTGTCCACGTTGATTTCCACGGTTCTCGGTTCGATGATCGCCGTGTCCTTGGCGCGCTATCGATTTCGCGGCTCGTCGGCGTTCAATTTCATGCTGGTGTTGCCGCTCACGACCCCGGAGATCGTGCTGGGTTCGTCGCTGGCGACCTTGTTCCTGGGCCAGAGCATCGTGGATTTCGGATTCGTCACCATCGTCATCGCTCACGTGATGTTCCAAATGAGTTTCGTGGCACTCACCGTGCGGGCCAGGATCAGGGGATTCGATTGGACACTCGAGCAGGCCGCTCAGGATCTGGGGGCGACACCGTTCATGTCGTTCCGCAAGGTCACCCTGCCCTTGATCCTCCCGGGAATCCTGGCTGCTGCACTTTTGGCCTTCGCCTTGTCCATCGACGACTTCATCATCACCTTCTTCAACGCCGGATCGACGGTCACGTTCCCGCTGCAGATCTTCGGAGCCTCGCGCGTCAGTATTCCGCCGCAGATCAACGTGTTGGCCACCTGCATCCTGGTGGTCACGGTGTCACTACTGGTCATCGGCACGGTGAGTGGCTCGCGACGTCGATCGAAACTGCACACCAAGATCTGAACGAATCAGCAGGAGCGACAAGTTGGTGCGTTCAATCGGCACCTTCGCCGATGCGCATGGTGGTCGCCAGCGACATCGTCGATTCGGGCGTGCCATTGGTGATGGTGACGTCGTGCAGCGGGCCTTCGAAGACCGCCGGAGCGCGGTAGCCGGGACCCACCTCCGAACCGGGATGGTGGCCGACCCAGAGCCCCCCGGCGGCGGTGGTCACGCCGGGAAAGAAGAACAATCCCGCGTATCGACCGGAGGCGCATTCCTCGTCGTCCACCACCAGTGCCACGATGTCGGCGGTCTTGCGCACTTCGACGCGCCTGTCGCCGGATCCAATGCTCGACGGAGCTTCGAGGCGGACGTGGCTGTGACCCTGAACCGCTTCGAAGATCGGTCGGCCGCGATCGAGATGCAGAACCCAGCCGCCATGCCGGTCTCCCAGTGCCGCGAGAACACCCGATGACGTCCCACTGTCGGCGACTCGGGCAGTCAGGGTGAAGCCGGCGAACATCGAGGGAATTCGACCCGCGGCAACGGGATCGTGGGACGGTCGATAGGTGGCTCGGCGCGGAACGGGATGTTCACCTGGATGCGCTGGATAATTCCGAGAGGGATCGAACAGGGGATACACGTTGTTGGCCTGTGCCTCCCTCTCCCATAGTTCCGCCATCGCGCGCACACGCGCTGGTTCGGCGGTCGACAAGTCGTGGCTTTCGGAGAAGTCGTCGTCGAGATGAACGAGGATCCAGCGATCCTGGTCGTAACCATGGCTACCGGTGATGTGCATCCGCTCCCCGAAGAGCGGTGAAACGTGATCGGTGGTGGCTTTCCACCCGTCGTGGTAGATGGACCGCGAACCGTGCATTTCGAAGTACTGGGTCGTGCGGAACTCACGAGTCGTGCCGTCCAGGAAGGCGCGATGGCCGTCGATGCCGTCGACGCGTTGTTGGGGAACTCCATCGACGGAAGTGGGCATCTCGATTCCGAGGAGGCCGAGAAGTGATGGCGTGACGTCGACGGCGTGCATGAATTGACCCCTGATGGCACCGGGATCGGAGATGCGGCGAGGATGACGCACGATCAAGGGAGCTCTGACTCCACCCAGCCACGAGTAGCGCTTCCACAGATGGAAGGGGCTGTTGCCAGCCCAGGCCCAACCCCACGGGTAGTGGTTGGTGTGGGAGGGGCCGCCGATCTCGTCGAGGTGATCCAAGGCCTCTTCGAGCGTTGGGAAGTCGCCCAACCACGAAGCGGCCTCGTTCAAGGTTCCGGTCGGTCCGCCTTCGCTGCTGGTGCCATTGTCCGACATCAGCAGGACCACGGTGTTCTCGGCGATGCCGAACTCGTCGAGGCCGGCGAGGAGCCTTCCGATCTGGGCGTCGGTGTGGGTGAGGAACCCGGCGAAGACTTCCATGTAGCGGGCGAACAGGCGGCGCTCGTCCTCTTTCAGAGAGGACCACTCGGGAACCCAATCCGGTCTCGGAGTGAGATCGGTCCCGGCCGGCACGATGCCACTGGCGCATTGGCGTTTGAAGGTCTCGGCGCGCAGTTCCTCCCAGCCACCATCGAATCGTCCGCGGTACTGCTCGATCCAAGGGCGGGCAACGTGGTGTGGCGCATGCGCAGCACCGGTGGCGAACCAGAGCAGGAATGGTTTGTCGGGGGCCGCTTGCTTTTGGCCTTGGATCATGGCGATGGCTTGATCCACCAGGTCCTCGGTGAGGTGATACGGCTCGCCCAACGATGTGCGCGACGGTGGACGAATCGGAGAATTGTCGCGGACCAATTCCGGATGCCAGTGGTTGGTCTCGGCACCGAGGAATCCGTAGTACCGCTCGAAACCGAGACCGAGTGGCCAGCGGTCGAAGGGTCCGGCGGCGGAGTATTCGGCCTGCGGAGTGAGGTGCCACTTTCCGACGGCGAAGGTGTTGTAGCCGTTGTCGCGCAGAATCCGGGCCAATGTCGCGGCACTGCGGGGAAGACGACCGTTGTACCCGGGGAGAGCGAAGGAAGTCTCCTGGGTCGCTCCCACGCCGACGGCATGATGATTGCGCCCGGTCAAAAGTGCCGCGCGAGTCGACGAGCAGATGGACGTCACGTGGAATCGATTGAAGCGCAGGCCGCCATCGGCCAGCGAGTCGATGTGGGGTGTGGACAGGGGTGAACCGAAACATCCGAGTTGGCCGAACCCGACATCGTCGAGCACGATCACCACGACATTGGGAGCATCACCAGGTGCGGTGGCGTAGGGAACGACGTGGGTTTCGAACGATCCACCGGCATCTGAACTCATGCAGTGAGCATAAGTGGTCGGTTCGCGCCTTCATGGGGACCGGACACGGGGTGCGGTAGCGTTGCGGGAGATGACGATTTCCCGCGCTCCGCGCATCGCCGTCGGGCCATCGAACGTGGCGGCGTGGGTCCATGATGCGGTCGTGGACGGTGGTGCCGAGATCGTGCCGCCGGAGGACGCCGAGGCGCTGGTGTGGGGCGCGGCACGCGACGTCGACGGTTTGTCGCAGACCCTGTCCCGTCATCCGCACTTGCGGTGGGTGCAATTGCCGTTCGCCGGGATCGAGAACTTCGCCCATCTCATCGACGGGAACCGTCATTGGACCTGTGGCAAGGGCGTGTACGCCGAACCGGTGGCCGAAATGGCCCTCGGTTTGATGCTCGCTGGACTCCGCGGTCTCGGCACCTATGCGCGCCAGCACACCTGGTCGGGCCCTCGTGGTCGCAATCTCCAGGGGGCGCGCGTCACCATTCTCGGGGGCGGAGGCATCACCGAATCCCTGATTCGGCTTTTGGAACCTTTCGACTGTCATATCACCGTCGTTCGACGTCACGTCGCCCCCATGGACGGCGTGGCCGACGTACTCCCGAGCGACCGCTACCACCATGCCCTGCCTGGCGCTGATGCGGTGGTGCTGGCCTTGCCCCTCACCAAGGAAACCGAGGGAATGATCGGCAGCGGCGAGTTGGTCGCCATGGAGGATCATGCCTGGTTGATCAATGTGGCGCGTGGACGCCACGTTGTGACTGAAGATCTGGTGTCGGCTCTGACCGAAGGTTCCATCGGCGGTGCGGCGCTCGACGTGACCGATCCGGAGCCGCTGCCCGATGGACATCCGCTCTGGACCCTGCCGAATTGCATCATCACGCCACACGTGGGCAACACTCCGGACATGGCTGTTCCCTTGCTCAGTGAGCGCATTCGTCAGAACGTCCGACGGTGGGCGGCAGGCGGCCAATTGCTCGGACCGGTGTATCCGGAACTCGGCTACTGAAACGGATCGATGACGACGTGACCGCGTCCCACTACGACCGTCTCGGCGTGTCGCCGACGGCCACCACCGAGGAGATCCGGTTGGCGTATCGCGAACTTGCTTGGACCCATCATCCCGACCGAACCGGCAGGACCACATCTTCGGAGATGATGGAGATCAACGAGGCGTGGCGAGTGCTGTCCGACCCGATGCTCCGTCATTCCTACGATGCGCTACTGGAATCGGCTGCTCGTTCCGCATCGTCGGTCGGTCAGTCGAGTCGTCCGACATGGGACTCTGGTGAGTCGGGGCGCAGAGGTTCCGGATTCACATCGGCGACCCCGGCTCGATTTCCTTGGCGATTCGTGCTCGGCTTCTTCGTCGTTGCCGTGGCAGTCATCTTGTTCCTGGGTGTCATCACCGATTCGGCGCAACCCGCACCCATCGACAACGTCATTCGGGTGGGATCCTGTGTGGACGTCGATCCCGTGCGCGGCGAAGCCTGGGAGGTCACCTGTGACGGTCCGCACGACGCTCAGGTCGCGCAATTGGTGCCCTTCGATGCCACCTGTCCGAGCACCACAACCGCCTACCGCGATCGACAGGGTTTGGGTCGGGTCTGCGTCCTCGAGTCCTGACCAGCGGGCGGTGCCAAGCGACGGGCGGGCTGGTAGGGTTTGGCGAAGTCGGGGCGATTAGCTCAGTCGGCTAGAGCGCCACGTTCACACCGTGGAGGTCGTGGGTTCGAGCCCCGCATCGCCCACCCAACACCCCGACAGTGCCGATCCTGGAACCTTTATGGAGCCTTCATGAAACCTTCATGGAACCTGCTCCGAGTCACCCCGGGCTAATTTGTCCCCGTGCGTCGAACCTGCGAGAGACCCGCCTGTGGAGAACCGGTGGCGGTCGTCTATGGCCAGGACGACGGCCAACAATTCTGGATCGATGCGTGGTCCCCTGACCGCGCCGCTGATGTTCCGCCAGCCGGTGCCCGTGGTGTGCTGTGTGCAGCCCACGGAGAGGTGTTGGTTCCGCCGCGTGGTTGGACCTTGGTGGACCGTCGTGATGCGGTGCCGCGACTCTTCAAGCCACGTCTGATCATGGCCGATTCCAATGACACGGCGTCCCTGAAGAAGCCTGCTCCCATTCCATCGGAGGAAACGCGGGCTGGAGTGCCGGCAGCCACCAGTGACCGAAAACCCGACGACACCGGATCGGTCAGAAGACGATCTCCTCGTTCGGCGACCTCGCGACGCCGCATCAGTGACGTGCCGCGTCCACAGCTCTTCGGTGAGATCGACCGTGAAGCCGATCCTCTCGGAGACGTACCGGAGCCGTCCGGCTCGTTGTTGCGCGACGCATTTCGGCGCGCCGCAACCACGAAACGTGAGGCCACTCACGAATTGCTCCGGTCGACTTCCGCCGCTCCTGTTGCCGATTCCGATCAACGATGATCCTCACCGTGGAGATGGATCTCTCCGTGCCGGTGACGGCAGTGGAACCCTTCATCGGCGATCTCACGGCGTATCCGCGTTGGATGGGTCTTGTCCATGCCGTCTCACCGGCCGATGAACATGGGGGACATCGAGTGGAACTCCGGGGCAAACTCGGCCCCTTCGCGCGGTCCAAGATGTTGAGAATGGTCCGGGTCGAGGATCCCGAGTGCATTCGCTTCGAGCGGCGCGAGCTGGACGGTCGCGGTCATGGACGTTGGGAACTGCGGGCGTCGCTGACTCCGGTGGGAACGGACGGCGACATGCTCACACATCTCTCGATGACTCTGCGCTACGAGGGACGGCTGTGGTCGGCGGTGGTCGAGAAGATCCTCTCCGAGGAAATCGAACAGGCCAAGGAGCGCTTGTCGACATTGGTGGGATCGACCGGCTGACCGATTCAGGCCGACCAGGCCGCAAAGCGACCGTCGGCGCGACGCTCCAGGTGGACGTCGATACCGAAGCATTGCGAGATCACCGGCGCGGACATCAGTTCTTCGATCGGGCCTCGGGCCAGGACCCGGCCGCTCTTCAGGGCCAGAACATGCGTCATTCCAATGGGGATCTCGTCCACGTGATGGGTCACGAGCACCAAGGGCGGGGCATGCGGATCCTGTGTCAACTCTCCGAGAGAGCGGACCAACTGTTCGCGTCCGGCGAGGTCGAGTCGAGCGCTCGGTTCATCGAGAAGAACGATTCCCGGATCGTTCATGAGAATTCGCGCCAGCAGCACTCGTTGACGTTCCCCTGACGACAACGTGCCGAAGGGTTGATCGGCAAGACCGTCCACACCGCGTCGCTTCAAGCACTGGGCGGCGCGATCCCGATCAGCAGTCTCGTAGTGATGCCACCAAGGTTCGAGGGCGGCATTCTTGGCGGTCATCACCACCTCGAGGGCCGTCAACTGGGGACGGAACGAGTCGGCGAGCGCCGCCGACATGTAACCGATCCGCCGACGCAGGGTGCGCACATCGGTGGAGCCGAGGCTTTCACCCAGGACCGAGACCGAACCCGAGGACGGATGTTCGTACAGGGCGGCGATCCGGACGAGGGTGGTCTTCCCGGATCCGTTCGCTCCCATGATCAGCCAACGTTCGTCGGGCCTGACGACCAGATCGATGTCCTCCAGAATGGTTCGTCCATCACGGATGAAGCTCACTCCGTGCAAGTGCAGGCTGGTCGTCATGTCCTGGGACATCCGGCCAGGTTAGAAGGGTCGGAGAGCGAGCGAGCGCCGTCGTTGGGAGCGGCCCGGTCGTCACGGCCTCGCGTCGCGCCGGCGAAGTGCGCGAATGTAGAGGGGTGTCCGAAGATCTCGCCATCGCTCTGGCCGAAGAACTCGGTGCCGGCGATGTGGTCGACCTCACGCGTTTGAGCGGGGGTGCAAGTCGTGAGACCTGGAGCTTTCGGGCCGATGGCCGACCCCTGATCCTGCAGCGGCAGCGTGCCGGGGACACCCGTGACATGGCGGTGGAAGCCCGAGTGGTTCGGGCTGCCCATACCGCTGGAGTTCCCACTCCCGAACTCGTCGCCAGCGGCTCGGGCCGGGTGGGTTCACATTTCATGATTCTGTCGCATGTCGACGGCGAGACCATCGCCCGCAAGATCTTGCGCGACGAGCGATTCGAAACGGCTCGCACGCTCCTGATTCCCCAACTCGCGGCGGCTCTGGCAACCCTTCACGCCATCGATCCCACCGAAATCCCTGGTCTGCCGACCACGGACCAGGTGCAGCAGTACCGCCAGACACTCGACGACCTCGACGAGTCGCTGCATCAGACGCACCCTGCGTTCGAGTTGGCCTTTCGATGGTTGGAGAAGAACCGGCCGACCGAGACGAGGCGCAGTCTGGTACACGGTGACTTCCGGCTCGGAAACATCATGGTCGGCGAGGATGGATTGCGAGCGGTCCTCGACTGGGAGCTCGCGCATGTGGGTGACCCCATGGAGGACCTCGGGTGGCTGTGCGTGCGGGCGTGGCGTTTCGGGGCGACGCCTCCGGTGGCGGGCATCGGCGAATACGACACCCTCATCACCGCCTACGAAAGGGCCAGTGGACTGCGTGTCGACCGCGATTTGGTCCACTGGTGGGAGGTCCTCGGCACATTGAAATGGGGAATCATGTGCATGATCCAGGCCAGTTCGCATCTGCTCGGGATACTTCGCAGTCATGAGATGGCGGCCATTGGTCGCCGAGTCTGCGAGAACGAATACGATCTTTTCGTGGCTCTGGAAGGTCGATGGACCCGAGCACGATGAGCAGCGACGAACGAGATAGAGAGATCGTCACGTTGCACGATCTACCGACAGCACGTCAATTGCTCGAGGCCGTACGCGAATGGATGGAACGCGACGTCCTGACGACGACCTCCGGTCGGGTGCAGTTCCACACCCGTGTGGCCATCAATGTCTTGGCCATGGTGGAAAGAGAATTGGCGCTGGGTGCCGAACAACTGGTGCGTCATCGTGAACGGTTGGCGTCACTCGGATTCGACAACGATGTCGACTTGGCGGCGGCGATTCGACGTGGGGAACTGGATGGCGATCTCGAGCGAGTCGTGGCGGCCGTGCGAGCCGATGTCGTCGACAAGCTCAGGGTTGCGAATCCCGGGTATTTCGTCGCCGGAGATACGTGACCGGCTGAGCTGGTGACCCAGCGGACTCGAGGTCGGGCTGGCCTGCGGTGATGATATTCGGCTGGCCTGCGGAGATGATGTTCGCCTGGCCTGCGGCCATGATGTTCGGCTGCCCTGCGGCCAGCTGCCCGCAGGCGGCGGTGAT
>JBMTPW010000035.1:0-11175 GCA_049444115.1 Ilumatobacteraceae bacterium
GGCCACCCGGGTGCTACCGACCAAGGATGTGCGAGTGCAGACGCCGCTCACCGAAACCGGTGGGAAGGTGTTGGCCAGTCAGCCGGTGGTGGTGCCGGTGTTGCGGGCCGGTTTGGGGTTCGTGCATGCGGCACAGGAGTTGATGCCGAACGCCGATGTGGGTTTCGTCGGGATCAGTCGTGATGAAGCGACGTTCGAGCCGAAGCCGTACGTGAACAAACTGCCCGAGACCTTGGCCGGGCGGACCTGCATCGTTTTGGACCCGATGTTGGCCACCGGTGGCTCATTGGCCCATGCATGTCAGTTGCTGATGGAGCGCGGCGCGACCGGACCGATGACGGTGGTCTGTGTCTTGGCGGCACCGGAGGGAATCGAGTTCCTGAAGTCGAAGGGGTTGCATCTGCGAATCTTCACCGCGGCAATGGACGAGCGATTGAACGAGCACGCTTTCATCGTCCCGGGTCTGGGCGACGCCGGCGATCGCCAATTCGGCGCCCCCCACTGACGACTTCTAACCCTTGGGCGCGGAATGGTGCCAAAACCTGTGGTTTTCGAACCCATTGAGTTAGTCCGCTGGAACATCGAACCTGGGTTGGCTCCCATTGGGTTGGAAAGTGACGCCTTTTGGCACCATTTCGCGCCCAAGGGGGTTGGGGGATTACATGGGAGGCCCACCCCACGCGGGGACGCCGGATGATCCGTCACCGAACAGTTCACTCTTTCTCGCCGCCAACGCATCCACCGTCCACGGCTTCCCACCGGCCACCACCGACCCGGCGATCTCGGTCGGTCGTAGCCGGTGCACTTGATCCCCGAGCACGATGAAAGTCTGACCACTCACATCACCGGCATGGTCACTGGCCAGGAAGGCCACCATCGGGCTCACATTGGCCGGGTCGTACTTGTCGAATCCGCTCTCGGGTTTGGCGAACTTCGGGTTCACCTCCGTCATCGGGGTGCGGGCTCGCGGGGCGATGCAGTTCACCGTCACGTTGTAGCGACCCAGCTCCCTCGCCAACACCAAGGTCATGGTGATGATCCCACCTTTGGCCGATCCGTAATTGCTCTGTCCCGGCCCACCGAAGAGTCCGCTCTCACTCGTGGTGTTGATGATTCGTCGAGCAGGCAAGGCTGCGCCCTCGCCATCATTCTCGGTCGAGGCTTTCGCGGCATCGCGCCAGTACTTGGCGGCGAAATGAGTGGGCGCGAAGTGCCCCTTCAGGTGCACGCCCACCACCGCGTCGAATTGAGCTTCCTCCATGGAGAAACTCATCCCGTCACGAATGAATCCGGCATTGTTCACCAGGATGTGCAGATCTCCGAATTCACCAACGGCCGTTGCCACCAACGATTCGGCGACGGCCCAATCGGTCACACTTCCCTTGGCCACCACGGCGTTGCCGCCAGCCGCCCGGATCGCAGCCACCACCTCATCGGCGGCGTCGCTCAGATCGTTGACCACCACGGCCGCACCTTCGGCGGCCAACAGTTCCGCGTGACACCGTCCGACTCCTTGGCCCGCACCGGTCACCAACGCAACTTTGCCCGAGAGAGCACCCATGTTTTCCCCTTCACGGCCCGGAAGCCCGAAATCGGTTTCTGATACCGTGTCGAAACTAGTCGGATCAGTCGAGCGAGGACCACCGCGCATGGCCAACCAGAATCGGAGACCCGTCGCACTGGTCACCGGAGCCAGCCGCGGTGTTGGCAAGGCCATCGCTGTTGCGCTGGCTGCCCACGGTTACGACCTCGTCATCACCGGTCGCACCATGGAAGAGGGCTCGGCGGTCAATCCGGCCAACGGTCAGCCGCTTCCGGGAAGCCTGCGCACCACCGCCGACGAGATCGCCGCCCGCGGCACCCGCTGTTTCCCGGTGCAGGCCGACATCTTGGACCTGGACGATGTTCCCAAGTCGTTCGACCGCTGTCTCACCGTTGCCGGGGGGCAGCTCGACCTCCTGGTCAACAACGCCATCTACGTCGGCCCGGGCAACGACTCCCGGCTCGCCGACATCGATCCGACCGACATCGTGCGCCGGGTCAACGGAAATCTCACGGCACATCTGCTCATGACCCAAGCCTTCATCCGCCACTGGTTGAGCGTGGGCACACCGGCCGCCACGATCATCAACATCACCAGTGACGCCGGACGACGCACCCCGCCAGTGCCAGCCGACCAAGGAGGATGGTCCACGGTCTATGCCGCCACAAAGGCCGGCTTCAACCGCATGGCCGACATGTTGACGCTCGAATACGGCGACCGCGGTCTGCACATTCTGAACGTGAATCCGGGTCTGGTGGCCACCGAACGGGTCATCGGATCCGGAATCCACCTGAAGTGGATCGCCGATCGCGGTGTGGCACCGGCGGACATCGGCGACGCCGTGGCCCGCATCGCCCATGACGACATGATTCCGAGCGGCACCTACCTGCACGCCCAGGATTACCTGACCACGAGAGCCGATCGCGAACACTTTCCGCACTATGACAACGAGATCACCTGAACCAGGAGCATCATGACGACGACCGAGAACTCCCCCGCCAGTTACGTGATCGGGCCCACCAACACCGAGATGTTGTTGCCCGATCCTTCGATGGCACCGGTGCACTACACGATCATCTCGGTGGACGATCATTTGGTCGAGCCACCGGACATGTTCGACGGCCGTCTCCCCAAACACCTGCAGGACCACGCCCCGCGCCTGGTGGTGAACGATCGTGGACATCAAGTGTGGTCCTTCGACGGACAGATCTTCAGCCAGGTGGGGATGAACGCCGTGGCCGGACGTCGCCATGAATACCGCTCGTTGGAACCGGCTCGTTTCGAGGACATGCGACGCGGTTGCTGGAACGTGCACGACCGAGTGCGGGACATGGATCTCATCGGCTGCTGGGCCTCGCTCAATTTTCCCTCCCAGGTCGCCGGATTCGCCGGACGAGTGTTCAGTGCTTGCAGCGACCCGGAACTGGGCCTGGCAACCATGCGGGCCTGGAACGACTGGCTGTACGAGGAGTGGTGGCAGCAGTATCCGGAGCGCTTCATTCCCTGCGGCATCACCTGGCTGGCGCCCGGACCAGACGGCACGGCCCGCGCCGGGGCCGACGAAATCCGCCGCAATGCCGAGCGCGGTTTCGTCTCGGTGACCCTCCCCGAACGACCGCACAACATCGGCCTACCCAGCCTCTTCGGCGGATTCTGGGATCCGATCATCGAAGCCTGCGTGGAGACCGACACGGTGATTTCGCTGCACGTCGGATCCTCGGGCATGTATCCGATGGCCGAGGGCGCTCCAGCCCTGCAATTGGGAGCGACGCTGTTCGGCCAGTTGTCGTTGACGGCGTGCGCCGAGTGGTTGTGGAGCGGCTATCCGTATCGCTATCCGAATCTGAAGATCGCCATGAGCGAGGGCGGCATCGGCTGGGTGCCGATGTTGTTGGATCGGCTCGAGAACGTCGTCGACCGCAGTGGCTACGGAGCCGGCTGGGACGTGCGCCCGGCCGAGGTACTGCGCCGCAACTTCTGGTTCTGCACCATCGACGATCCTTCCACCATCGATCTTCACGAGGTCATCGGCGACGACCACATCATGGTGGAGGTGGACTATCCGCACGGCGACAGCACCTGGCCGGACACCCAAGAGGTGATCAAGGCAGCCTGGGGTCACCTACCCGATCATCTGCTGCGCAAGTTCTGCTGCGAGAACGCCGCGAACCTGTACCGACATCCACTGCCGCCACGCATCGTGCCGTGACGTGCCCGTGACGAATCCGAAGGCATCATCATGAGTACCGTCGCCCAGCTGCTACGGGATCGCATCGGCGACGATCATCCGGGCTACACCTTCGAGGGACACACTTTTTCCTGGGACGATGTGGTCGCCGAATCGGCCCGTCGCGCCGCGATCCTGGACACGGCTCTGGATCCCACACGTCCCAAACACGTCGGCGTGCTTCTGGAGAACACGCCCGACTATCTGTTCTGGATCGGAGCCGCCGCACTCACCGGATCTTGCATCGTGGGAATCAACCCCACGCGTCGGGGTGAAGAGTTGGCTCGCGACGTGCGCCACACCGACTGTCAAATGATCGTCTCGGACGCCCAGAGCATGCACCTCTTCGACGGTCTCGACCTCGGCGTTCCTGCCGATCGTCTCGTCGACATCACCTCGGCCAACCATGTGGCCCTCCTCGATTCGCTCACCGGCACGCCGGTACCCACCACCGACCCCATTGGTGGATCGAACTTGTTCCTGTTGTTCACTTCGGGATCGACGAGCGCCCCGAAGGCCGTGGTGGTGAGCAACGAACGCATGGCCATGACTGCTGTACGGGCCGGACAGCTCTACGGGGTCACCCGCGACGAGGTGTGCTACTGCCCCATGCCCCTCTTCCACGGCAACGCCCTGATGGCTTGCTGGGGCCCGGCGCTCGCAGTCGGGGCCGAGGTGGTGCTGCGCCGCAAGTTCTCGGCCAGCAACTTCTTGGACGACGTCCGGCGCCACGGCTGCACGTACTTCACCTACGTGGGGCGCACCATCGCCTACGTGCTCGGCCAGCCTCCCACCGAACACGACCGGGATCACCAACTTCGCCTCGGCTTTGGCACCGAGGCCAGTGCACTCGATCGCCAGCGATTCCGGGAGAGGTTCGGCTGCGACCTGGTGGAGGGATACGGATCGAGCGAGAGCGTGGTGGCCATCATCCGCACCCCGGACACCCCGGACAACGCGCTCGGTCGCGAGCGTCCGGACATGGCCGGTCAGGTGGCCATCATCAATCCGTCCACCATGGACGAGTGTCCACGGGTGGTCTTCGATGTCCACGGCGGCATCGCCAATCCCGAATGCATCGGCGAGATCGTGCACGTCGGTGGATCGGCCACCTTCGAGGGTTATTACAACAATCCCGACGCGTCCTCGGATCGCATCCGCAACGGCTGGTACTGGACGGGCGACCTGGGTTTCCGAGACCTCGAGGGATTCTTCTATTTCGCCGGACGCAGTGCCGACTGGCTGCGGGTGGACAGCGAGAACTTCGCCGCGGCTCCGGTGGAGAACATCATCTCCCGTTACCCGGGAGTGATCATGGTGGCGGTGTATCCCGTCCCCGACCCGGTCACCGGCGACATGGTGATGGCAGCCATCGAAATGCAACCGGGTGCAGCCTTCGATCCTGCGGACTTCGATCGCTTCCTGGCCGAACAGCGCGATCTCGGCACCAAGTG
Organism: Ilumatobacteraceae bacterium; assembly: GCA_049444115.1. Classification (GTDB taxonomy): domain Bacteria; phylum Actinomycetota; class Acidimicrobiia; order Acidimicrobiales; family Ilumatobacteraceae; genus Casp-actino8. The sequence continues at coordinate 5,225 of JBMTPW010000035.1, forward strand.
GAGTCCCCGACTGGTGCGTCTCATTCCATCGATGTCGTTGACCGCCAACAACAAAGTGCACAAACCCCCGTTGCGGCTCACCAAATGGCACACCGAGGACGTCATCCACTGGCGTCCCGAACGCACCGACGGCCTGCAACTCATGACCGCTGCCGACAAAACAACACTCGACGAGTCGTTCGCCAAGAACTCACGTCAGCATCTGCTCACTGGTCTGTGACGTTCATCGGGCGAACGGACGAACTCGTCTCTCACTGGTGGTCGGCGGTCCAGCGCTGCCAGGATTCCAGACATTCGGGGAGCTCGCCCTTGCCCACCTGATTGGCCGGCCAGTTGGCGTCGGGCAAACCAACAGGAGCATTCGGCATGGTGTGTCCGTACCAGAGCAAATGTCTGCGACGGACGAAGCACCAGGCGCCTTCGGTCCGGCGATACGCGTCGTGGTACTGGATCTGGTGAATGATCCAGTTCCCTTCGGCATCCTCGATCTCACCTCGACAGGCCACCACGCCGGTGGCATTGTCGGCATCGGCCACGTCGATCACATGATTGGTCACCTGCAGAATGACCCGACCGAGCGAAACCATTTGGGCATCGAAGCTGTTTCGAAGCGCTGCTCGTCCGGAAATCTCGCGAGTGACCTTGATCTCGGGAACGAACAACGCGGCCAGGCGCTCGGTGTCCCGGACACCGTAGTAATGGGCGTAGCGACTGGCGAGTTGGCGGATCTCCTCACAAGCCAAGAGATAGGCCAGCGGATCGGTGTCGCGGAGCGAGGTCATGAAGCCGGCAGTGGATGAGGATGAGCGAAGGGCTGCAGGAGCGCGTCGGTGCCGCCATCCACGAAGAGAGTCTGGCCGACGATGTAGGAGGCATCGGGCGACAGGAGAAAGGCGATGGCCGCGGCAACTTCCTCGGCTTTGCCCCAACGACCGACCGGAATGGGAATGTGCGAAAGCGATTCCTTCACCGCTGGAATATCCAGCAGTGGCCGGGTCATGTGGGTGTCGATGACCCCCGGGGCCACGGCGTTCACCCGGATACCCGATGCCATCCAGTCGGCCGACTGTTGACGCACCCAGAAGGCGATGGCCAACTTGCCGGCCGGATACGCGGTGAACGTCCCGTTGGCGAAGTGTTTCACGGCGGCCTCCTCGTCGGAGGCGAGGTAGACCTTGGCGTCGTCCACCTTCAAGCCCGGGGTCATGGTGGTGGAGTTCGACGAGATCATCACGACCGCCGGATTCGTGCCCTTGGCCAGAGCTGAGCGCAAACCGTTCACCAGAGCGAAGGTGCCGTAGAAATTGACGCGCACCACCAGTTCGTCCGGAACCGGAGTGCTGACACCCGCGCACGGCACCAAACCATCCAACACGCCGTCGCAAGCGGCCAGAACATCGGACACGATTCGCGAGCGGTCCTCGCGTCTGGAGAGATCCCCGGTGACCTCGGCATCGCGCAGGTCCATGCCGATGACCCGATGGCCGGCATGCCGCAGACGTTCGGCGGTGGCCGCTCCGATTCCCGATGCACTTCCGGTGACACAGATGGTTCCCATGACTCCTCCTCGCATCCAGTGTGTCAGATGGCGATCACGCCTCCCCGATCGCTACGGTTCCACCATGCGTTCCATCGTCTGCCGCCAGTTCGGACCCATCGATGCTCTCGAAATCCAGGAGACCCCGTCGGTGGACTTGTTTCCCGGGACGGTGCGTATCGCCGTCACCGCCTGCGGGGTGAACTACGTGGACGCCCTCTTCGTGCAAGGCAAGTATCAGATCAAACCGCCGACCCCATTCGTGCCCGGAATGGAAGTGGTGGGAACCATCACCGAGATGGCCCCCGATGTCGAGGGGTTGGCGCTTGGCACCCGGGTGTTCGCCAATGTGGGACTTGGCGGTTTCGCCTCCGAGGCGGTGGCGGCGGCCAAGCGGGTGATTCCACTACCGGACACCCTCACCGACGGCCAGGCGGCCACCTTCATGCAGAGTTATCTCACGTCGTGGTTCGCCCTGGCCGAACGAGCCCATGTGCAGGCCGGACAATGGCTGTTGGTGCTCGGCGCTGGCAGTGGAGTGGGATTGGCGGCGGTGGATGTGGGGCATGCTCTCGGCTTGCAGGTCATCGCGGCGGCCTCCACGGAGGACAAGCGCGCCTTGGCGGCATCTCGTGGCGCAGTTGCGGTGCTCGATTCGGCCGCCGATGCCAACGAGGTGAAAGAAGAGGCCAAGCGAATCTCCGGAGGTGGCGTGCACTGCCTCTACGACCCGGTCGGCGGCCCGCTCGGCGAAACCTGTCTGCGGGCCCTCACCGATGACGGCCAGTACCTGGTGATCGGATTCGTGGCTGGCATTCCGCAGCTACCGGCCAATCAGATCTTGTTGCGCAACCGTCGTGTGGTGGGTGTGGACTGGGGTGGATGGGCCGGCAAGAATCCGGGACTCAACGACCGCATGCTCGCGCAGGTGTTGGATCTCATCGGGCACGGGAAACTGCATCCGGTGGAACCGGAGACCTACCCGCTCGAACAGGCGGCCCAGGCCTTGCACGATCTCGAGAACCGAAAGGTGGCCGGCAAGGTTGCACTGGTGCCGTGATGCTCGTCGCCGCCGACGCGAACACGTCCAGCAGTCAGCATTCAGGCGACGAGATGAGAATCGTTGCCGGCTAGAGCGCCAGCAAATTCTCGCGACCTCCAGCCCGGAACTGCTCCCGCAATGCCGCGGCATCGGCGGCGGTGAACGCCCGGAACGACTCGTCTCGACCGGGCCGCCACCAAAGACGGGTGGTGGCACCGTTCTCCACATCGTGCCAGCGGCGCCTCACCAGATCCCGTTTCAGGATCTTGTTGGTCTGGGTCATCGGCAGATCGTCCATCACTTGCACGAAGGTGGGAATCCACTTCGGACCGAGATCACTCTGGTTTGCGAGAAAGGCCACGAAGGCGTCGATGTCGAAGGTCGCCTCGGGACGAAGTTGCACCGCAGCCATGACCCGATCCCCGACCACCGGATCGGGAACGCCGTAGACGGCAGCCAGGATCACATCGGGATGACGCATGATGATGCGTTCGATCGGTGCTCCAGCGAAGTTCTCACCGTCGACGCGAAGCCAATCGGCACTACGACCGGCGAAATAGAAGAACCCTTGCGCGTCGCGATAACCGAGGTCGCCTGTCCAGTAGGCGCCGTTGCGGATGCGCTCGCGATTGGCTTCGTCGTTGTTCCAGTAGCCCTCGAAGGTGCCGCCACCCGTGTTGACGATCTCTCCGATGGCCGCTTCGGCATTCAACAACTGACCGTCGACGGAGAACTCGGCGGGAGGGCAGGGTTCGCCAGTGTTCGGATCGAGAATGGTGATGGTGTCCTGAGCGGCCACGCCGAGAGCACCAGCGGGCATCCCCGGAATACGCACGATGCTGGCGCCGGTTTCGGTTTGGCCGTAGCCGTCCTGCAGACGACACCCGAAGCGACGTTGGAATTCGGCCAGATCGCTTTCGGATCCTTCATTGCCGTAGCCACGCACCAGAGGATTGTCGGCATCGTCGGGCCGCTCCGGCGTGGCCAACACGTAGGCCAGTGGCTTGCCGACGTAGTTGAAGTACGTGGCGCGGTAGCGCCGGACGTCGGCGAGGAATTCCGAGGCCGAGAACTTGCGGCGCAACGCAACCGTGGCCCCTTTCACCACGGACGGACCCCATGCGGTGAAGAGAGCGTTCGAATGGAAAAGGGGCATCGAGATGTAGGTGATGTCCTCGGCGGTGAGTTCCACCAGATAGCACATGGAGGTCGACACGAAGTCGAGCCGTCCCTGCGTGGTGATCACAGCTTTCGGGGCGCCGCTGGTACCCGAGGTGAAGACCAAGAGGAACTGATCCTTCGGTGAAACCGGGTACTGCTCTGCCGTGGGCAGGGCCGAGCCGTGATGGTTGTCCAAGGCCGTGCGGTAGGCAGCAGTATCGGTGACGAAGACCTGAGCATCACCCAGATCGAGACCCTCCACCAGCGAGGCCAGTGCCGCGTCCACCACGACCAACTGGCATTCGGTGTAGGTGATGTCCCGGGCCAGTTCCTCGCCGCGCCGGGTGGGATTGATGCCGACAATGGTGGATCCGGTCACCGCAGCGGCTCCCAACCACATGGTGAAATCGGGAATGTTCTCCATGAGCAGGCCGATGTGGGGCGGACGACCGGCGCGTTGCTCACGGATACTGCTCCAGAGAGCGGCGCGGGTCGCCACTTCGGCGCACCATTCGCGATAGGTCCATTGTTGATCGTCGAAGAGCACGGCGACATGATCGTCATCGGCACGCCGACGCACGTAATCGGCGAAAGTCAATGGGGCGGTCTCAGAGCTCACGGGCAGCCTCCTGGCCTGAATGAATCGCTCCTTCGATGTAGCCGACGGACCGGGCATCCCCCACCACGTGCACCGGCACTGGGAGCGAGGACAATTCGTCGGCCAATGAGGAATCGGGGGTGACGTCGGCAGCCAGCACCACGGTGTCGGCACGGGCTTCGAACTCCTTGTCGCCGGAGCGATAGCGCACGCTCACGTTGCTGATCGAGATCACCTCGGCCTCGCGGATGAGCGTCACGCCATGACGAGAGGCTTTGCTGACCGCCGTCCACCGCCGCGGCATGGCCATCGGAAGACCGAGGTGCTTGCCGGATTCCAGCACGGTCACCGTGCGGCGACGCTCGGCCAGGAATTCGGCCAGCTCCAAGCCGACCAGTCCCCCACCGATGACCACCACGCGCTTGCCGACCGGCATCCACCGTTTGGAGAGGACGCGAATGCGATCGGCGTCGTTCAGGATCTTCAGCGTTCGCCCGGCGCGCACGAGACGACGGGCCACGGGCCGCAACGACGACGTATCGGTGGCGGGGTCGCCGATGATGAGGCCGCGCAAGGTGTCTCCCGTGAGCACATGGGGCAGATCTGCTCCCGGAACGTTCGGACGACCGCGTTTGGCTCCGGTGGCCACGATCACTGCGTCAGGGTTGGTGGCGGCAACGGTGGTGGCGGTCGCGGTTTCGCCGAGACGCACGGTGACCCCGAGACGCATGATCTCGTGACTCAGCCAGTCCACCAGCTGCGCGTTCGCAGGGGTGGTCAACTGCGAGAACCACATCGTGCCGCCCAGCCGATCGGCTTTGTCGATGACGGTCACGTCGGCACCCCGTTCGGCAAGGACGCGCGCTGCTTCCAACCCTGCTGGGCCGGCGCCGATGATGGTGACGCGGCGGACGCTCCCGAGTGCCGGAAGCACGGCTCGGGTTTCGTGGCCGAGAGCAGGATTGACGGCGCACTTCGGCGTGCCGTCGAAGAAGTTCTGCTCCACACAGACGTAGCAGTTGATGCATGGTCGCACCGACGCACGGCGGCCGGCACGAATCTTGTTCACCAGGTCCGGATCCGCCAGCAGCTGACGACCCATGGAGACGAAGTCGCAGTCGCCGGCGGCCAGCATTTCGTCGGCAACTTCGGGCAACACGCGCCCGACGGCCACCACCGGGATGGTCACGTGCTGTTTCACGGTGCGGGCCATCTCACGGTATTGGGCCACCTGGGCGGGCAATGGTCCTTCGGTGAAGTCGGCGAACGGATTGTGGGCATTGCCGGACACGTGGATGGCATCGGCTCCGGCTTCTTCGATGAGTGCTGCCGCCCGGGCGGTTTCGCTGGCGGTGAGTCCGTCCACCAAACCGAATTCGTGACCGTTCACGCGCACCAGCACCGGATAGTCCCGACCGACCACAGCCTTGACGGCGCGCACGACCTCGCAGGTGAGTCGCGCCCGGTTCTCCAACGAACCACCCCAGCGATCGGTGCGGCGGTTGTAGCCCCGCGAGAGGAACGTGGAGAGCAGATAGCCGTGGGCGGCGTGGATCTCGACGGCGTCCACGCCAGCTTCCTTGACGCGCCGCGCCGCCTGCGCGAATTGATCC
>JBMTPW010000036.1:0-11125 GCA_049444115.1 Ilumatobacteraceae bacterium
TTCGAACTTGACGGGACGTTCCATGACTCCCCACGGTACTAGGTTTGTCGGCACCGGAACTCGGGCAACGTCATGGGGGGTAGCGATGGCTGATCAGGTCGAAGACGTCGAATTCTTCTTCGATCCCATGTGCCCCTGGGCCTATCAGACCTCGCTGTGGATTCGTGAGGTGCGCCGCCTGACCGGCCTGCGAATCTCCTGGAGGTTCTTCAGTCTCGAAGAGGTGAATCGCCCCGAGGGCAAGAAGCACCCGTGGGAACGCGAGGTGGCCTATGGCTGGAGTCCCATGCGTGTGGCCGCTCTGCTGCGCCGCGACGATCCCGATCTCTGCGATGCCTGGTATCTCGCCTGTGGGCGCGCGCTGCATGAAGAGGGTCGCAAACCTCACGATCCAGAGACGGCGCGCCAGTTGCTTTCCTCCATCGGCGTCGCATCCGATGTCTGGGACCGTGCCATGGCGGATTCCTCCACCCATGACGACGTGAAGGCCGACCACGATTTCGCTGTCGAGGAACTCGCCGGTTTCGGGGTACCCATCATCGTCATCCCTGCTGATGAAAAGTCTCCGCGTCGCGCCATCTTCGGTCCCGTGGTGGTTCCAGCCCCGATGGGTGACGAGGCATTGGCTCTCTGGGACGTGACACTCGCCTATCGCCGAATTCGTGGTCTCTATGAGATCAAGACCCCGAAGACCAAGGACGACCTTGCTTTCATCGCCCGAGCATTCACTCCCTATCTGCACGGGCGCGACTGGGAGAGCATCCAGAACCCCGCCCCATGAGTACGACCCCTGGCAAAGGAGCCATCGTGATCCCCACCGACACCATCGACAAGTTGGCCGAGTGCTTCGCCAGTCTCAGCGAGCTCGGCGCGCAATTGTCCGAATCGGACTGGAAGGCGCCCACCGATCTTGCCGGATGGTCGGTGCAGGACAATTTGTCGCACCTCGTGGGAATCGAACGCATCATGGAGGGCCTGCCCGGCACCAACCACAAGGCTCCATCTTCCGGACATGTCAAGAATCCCATCGGCGAAGCCAACGAAAACGAAATCGACAGTCGTCGACATCTGACCGGTGCCGACGTTCTGGCCGAATGGAACGAGATCGCCACTCGACGCCTGACCACGTTGCGCGCGGCCGATGCCGACTACTTCGCCGCCCCCGCCATGACCCCGACCGGACCAGGGACCCTTGCCGACTTCTTGCACATTCGCGTGCTCGATTGCTGGGTGCACGAACAAGACATGCGACGCGCCGTCGCACGTCCCGGACATCTGGGTGGGCCGGCAGCCGAGCACACCATCGACCGTCTCATTCGCACCATTCCCATCGTGGTCGGAAAGCGGGCGGCCACCCCCGAGGGAGCCTCGGTGGTGATCGACATCACCGCCGATCCGCAAGTCGGCGGAGTCAGTCGGCACATCGTGTGCACGGTCCAGGACGGTCGTGCCGCAATCAGCACCACGGAATCGGATTCGGTAATGGCGCGGCTCTCCATGGACACCGAGACGTTCCTCATCCTGGCCACCGGTCGCCGATCATTCACCGACGTGCAGGAACGAGTCGCGCTCTCAGGCGACCGCGCCCATGCCCAACGCGTGGCCGAAGCGTTGAACATGATGATCTGAACGGATCAGGCTCCGTCGGTCGTTGCGCGGGGGCCAACCGCCCCGTTGGCCTCGAAATACTGCAGATGAACATCGTTGACCACGACCACGTCCACATCGTCCAGGATCACCACACCGGCCCGCTCGGCTTCACCGAGGAGATACCCGACCAAAGTTTCCTCGGAGATCACCACCTCGTCGTCGATGTCCTGACGGCGGTCAATGACTCCCTCGGGTAGAAGCCCTTTGGAATGGAGCCAATTGAGGTGGAGGGCCAGCAACTGCGACAGTTCCTCGAAGGTGAGGCGAGCCTGCGAGTCTTGGGGCAACCGCTCGGCTACGAACGCAGTGGCCTGTTCGATCTCATAGACCGCCCGGGGTGCCACCGCATCCAAACGGCGAGCTTCGCGTCCAATGGTCAAGGCGGCGATGAGAAAGACACAGATCGCCGACAGCACGACGAAGAGCCAGATCACCAGGCCAGATTACTGGACTCCGGACGCGACACCGCCGGCGCTCGGTGAACCCGAAACGCCGGCGGTGACCGATTCGTCGTCGTGACTCAGATGCCGATGCGCTGAGCCAGAAGTTCGCGGTGGTACGTCGGGTCGCCGAAGAGCAACTCGGACGACTTGGCCCGCTTGAAGTACAGATGCGCCGGGTGCTCCCAGGTGAAGCCGATACCGCCATGAATCTGAATGTTCTCGGCCGTGGCGTGGAAGTAGGCCTCTGAACAATAGGCCTTGGCCAACGATGCCACCGACGGCAGTTCGTCGTTCATCTCACTGGCGCACCACATGCCGTAGTACGCCGCCGACTTGGCCGACTCCACTTCGAGCAACATGTCGGCGCACTTGTGCTTGATGGCCTGGAACGAACCGATGGGCCGTCCGAACTGCACACGCACTTTGGCGTACTCCACGGCCATGTCGAGGACCTTCTGAGCTCCACCGACCTGCTCGGCCGCCAATCCCACCGCAGCAAGATCGAGCACCGTGGCGAGCACGTTCCAACCGGAGCCTTCGGTTCCGATCAACTCGGCCGGAACATCCTTGAATTCCAACTTGGCCTGCTTGCGGGTCTGGTCCATGGTCGACAGCGCCGTGCGGGTCAAACCCTTGGCGTTGCCCTCGACGGCGAAGAGGCTGGTGCCCTTGCCGGTCTTGGCGGCCACCAGGATGAGATCGGCAGTGTGGCCATCCAGCACGAACATCTTGGTGCCGCTCAACGTGAACGACGATCCCGAGCCGGAAGCCTGCATGGTGATGCCCGACTCGTCCCACTTGCCCGAGGGCTCGGTGTAGGCCAACGTGGCAATCGTTTCGCCCGAGGCGATGCCCGGCAGGTACTTCTTCTTGGCGGCCTCGTCACCCGAGTGGATCAAGGTGTTGGCCGCCAGCACCACGGTGGCGAAGTACGGAGCACACAGCAGGGCTCGACCCATTTCTTCGAGGACCACACCCAACTCGACGTATCCGTACCCGGATCCGCCGTAGGCCTCGGGAATGTGCAGTCCCTGCAGACCCATCTGCTCGCCCATCTGCGACCACACGGCTCGATCGAATCCGGCTTCGGTCTCCATCTGCTCGCGGACGGCCGATTCAGGACTCTTGGCGTCCAGAAAGGCCCGAACGGTCTTACGGAGTTCTTCTTGTTCTTCGGAAAAGGCAAAGTTCATGAGGCGATTCTGCTGCCGCGGAGCCCCATCGCAAAATCCTGATGTGTACGCTTGTGTACGCACTTTGGCTACTGGCAGTACAGTTCCCTCATGGCCCGACCCACGAATCAGAGCAAGCCGGCCGATGATCCTTCGACACCGTCATCGAGTCCGAACGCCGCGCCTCCCGTGGGCATCCGCCAGCTTCGAGCCGATGTCGCCGCCTACGTGCGCCGCGCCGGCGCCGGTGAGCACCTGGTCATCAACGTCGGCGGTCGACCCATGGCGCAACTCGGACCACTCGCAGCCCCCGACGGCCTGGTACGCCTCGACGACCTGGTGGCGCGCGGAGCCGTCGTACCCCCTCGCCGCAGTGGTCCCTGGCACATGACCGCCCCGATCATCGTCTGGTCGGGAAACCGTCTCGATCGTCTCCTCCGAGAGATCCGATGACCGTCTTCTTGGACACCTCGGCACTGGTAGGCCTGGTCATCGATGGGCCAGCCCGGCCAATCGTTCTCGAGGTTCTCGATGGTGACCCCGAATGGTGCGCCAGCGCCCTTGCTCTGCCCGAGGCCTTGGCTCTCGCAGCGCGACTCGGTGACGACGACATCGTGATCGAGGATCTGGAAGACGCCATCCGACTGTTCTGGGATCGTCTGGCCGTCGTTCCCGTCGACCAGTCCTGTTTGGATCGGGCTGCCGATATCAGCAGGTCACAACCGGTCCGGATGAGCGATGCCATCCACCTGTCGGCGGCGCACCGACTGCCCCGTCCATTGCGGTTCGTCACCTTCGATCCCGGTCAGATTCCGGTCGCGCTGTCGCTCGGGTACGACGTCGTCTCGACGTGACCGTCCCGTGCCAGACTCGTGACATGACGGGACCCCATGATGACCACCTCCCCAGCGGTCGACCGACCAAGGTCGCTCCCGCCGCGGTGCATTGGTTCGATTCTGCAGTCGAAGTTCACAAGGTGGTCGTCGGGCCTTATGACAACAACGTCTTCATCGTGCGGTGTCGTGCCACCGGTGACGCCGTGCTCATCGATGCCGCCAACGAACACGAGATCCTCTTGGATCTGGCTCGCAAACTCGGCGTCCGTGACGTTCTCGAGACCCATGGACACCACGATCACATCCAGGCCATCCCGGCCATGCGTGAGGCCGGATACCGCGTCGCGGTGACCGAACTCGACGCGCCGATGCTCGGAGATCTCGGATACGACGCCTTCTTGGCTCATGACGACGTCATCGAGGTCGGTCGACTGCGGTTGCGCTCCATTCACAACCCTGGTCACACTCCGGGATCGATCTCGTTCCACGTGGAAGGAACCCCGTTGCTCTTCACGGGTGACACGCTGTTTCCCGGTGGGCCGGGTGCCACGAAGTTTCCGGGAGGCGACTTCGACACCATCATCGATTCCATCGACTCCAAACTCTTCGTGTTTCCGACCGACACCATCGTGCTCCCCGGCCACGGCACCGATACCACCATCGGCACCGAACGACCGCACCTGCAGGAATGGGTGGACCGGGGTTGGTGACAATTCATGACGGACAGTCCCAGTGACGAGACGCGCGCCTTGCGCTACGACGAGCGTCCCGACGACCCGACGCCGATCACCACGATGGATCTTCCCGCAACACCGCAACGCGATCGCAACATCCCGGCGTCGGCCTGGATCGAGGCACCTGCGGAACTTCTCGCTCTCGGCGCAGACCTTGCCTGCACCCCGGTTGCGCATTACAAACGCCGCATCGGACGGTGGTTGCTGTGGCGAGCAGGTCCGGCCACCGATGCCGATGCCCGCTATTGGGCTGCCGATTGCGACGACCTGTCACGTCAATTCGTGTTCCAGCTCGCGAGCGACGGTCACGGCCGGGGCCTCGGCCCTAGTGGCACGGTCCACGAACGCTTTCGCTCCTGGAAAGAAGACCTGCGGGATCACTGACAGCAGTTGCTGGCGGTGCCATTTAGGATGACGACGTGAGCGTGACTGTGGCACCGGTTCTCGGTGGCATGGTTCCATCGTCCGCGGTCCTCACACCTGGTCGACGTACGGAACACGTTCTCGAAGACGGCCGCCCGACGTCTCTCGAACGTGAGCAGTTACGACGGATTCCAACGGTCCGCAACGCCATTTCCGTGGCGTCCACGTACGTGCAGACACTGGCGTTGATCGCTCTCGCGGTCCGGGTCGGTCCCTGGTCGTGGCCACCGATCTTCGTGCTCATGGGACGAGCCCATGCCCAGTTCGCCTCGCTCATGCACGAAGCGGCACACCGCTTGTTGTTTCCGAACAAGCGCCTCAACGATCTGGTCGGGCGTTGGATCATCGGGTACCCGGCCTGGACCAATACCGATGCCTATCGGCGCGTGCACATGGCCCACCACCGTGAAGAGTTCGGGCCCAACGAACCCGATATCGCCCTCTACGCCAACTACCCGATCAGTCCGGCGAGTTTCCGACGCAAACTCTGGCGCGACCTCACCGGTCGGACCGGACTGCGACTCCTGCGGGAACAACTCGCTGGTGCCCGAAGTCCGATCCCGGTCGTACGCCGAACACTCCTGAAGATCCTCGCAGTCCAGGCAATGCTCTGGGGAGTCGCCATTGCCGTCGGCTACTGGTGGGTGTACCCACTCTTCTGGCTTGCGCCCTACCTGACCGTCTGGCGGGTCATCAATCGTCTGCGTTCGATCGCCGAACATGGTGGCCTGGCGGCGTCCTCCGATCGCCGAATCGCCACACACTCGGTTCGTCAGAACCGAACGGCTCGTTTCTTCCTGGTTCCCTTCCACATCGGCTGGCACCTGGCTCATCACGTCGACGCCGGAATCCCCTTTCGCAATCTGCCCCGCTACCACCGCCTGATGCAGGAATCGGGGTACGTGGTTCCCGGATACGAGTACCCCTCGTACCGTTCCCTCTGGAACGCCCTCCGCACCGCCCGATAATTATCACTACGGCAATAGTGCAAATCCCCGGTCACCTCTAGACTCAGCCGACGTGAACGCCTCTGCGCCGCTCTTCCAGATCGTCGATCTGCATGTGCGCCCGGCCGTGGACGACGACTCCGACACCGGCTCGCCCGAGATCGTCAAAGGATTCGACCTCACAGTGGCCGCCGGAGAGGTTCACGCCATCATGGGTCCCAACGGCTGTGGCAAGAGCACCTTGGCCAGCGCCCTCCTGGCCTCCCCCGAATACGAGGTCACCTCCGGCCAGATTCTCTTCCATGGTGACGACATCACCGAGTGGCCCACCGATGTCCGCGCCAAAGCCGGCATCTTCCTCGGATTCCAGTATCCGCAGGAGATACCCGGAGTGTCGGTCATCCAGTTCCTGCGCCAAGCACTGAGCGCACGCAAAGGCATCGATCTCTCGGTGCTGGAACTGCGGTTGGCCACGATGGACTGGATGAAACGTCTCGGCATGGATTCGTCCTTCGTCGACCGGTACCTCAATGAAGGATTCTCGGGTGGCGAAAAGAAACGCAACGAAATCATGCAGATGGCCATCCTCGAACCCGAACTGGCCATTCTCGACGAGACCGACTCCGGTCTCGACATCGACGCCCTGCGTATCGTGGCTCAAGGCATTCGCGAGGTGCGCGCCGATCGCTCCACCATGGGAGTGGTCCTCATCACCCATTACCAACGTCTGCTCAACGAACTCCGTCCGGATGTGATCCATGTGATGATCGACGGCCGCATCGTGACGAGCGGAGGAATGGAAATCGCCGAGACTCTCGAAGTCTCCGGATACGAGTCGTTCCGCCCGTGAGCGCCGTGGACTGGGCGTCGGTGAAGGGGGACTTCCCGATCTTCGATCGCTGTCTCGACGGCCAGCGCATCGTGTATCTCGATTCGGCCAATACGTCGCAGAAGCCGCGCTCGGTCATCGCTGCCATGGACACCTTCCTGCGCGAACAGTACGGACCCATCAATCGCAGCGCCTACCGATTGGCCGCCTCAGCCACGGAGTCCTTCGAATCGGCCCGGGCCAAAGTGGCCCGGTTCGTCAACGCTCCTCGTACCCATGAGGTCGTCTTCACCAAGAACGCCACCGAGTCGCTCAACCTCGTGGTGAGCACCTGGGCTCGCCAGAACATGCAACGGGGCGATGTCGTCGTACTCACCCACATGGAACACCATGCCAACATCGTGCCTTGGCACATGCTGGCCGCCGAACGTGGGATCGAATTGCGCTGGGTGCCGCTCACCTCGGACGGCGAGCTGGACACGTCGTCGCTATCGACACTGCTGGAGGGCGCCAAAGCATTCTCCTTCACAGCAATGAGCAACGTTCTCGGCACCATCAACCCGGTCACCGAACTCTGCCGAGCGGCGCACGCCGCCGGGGCCATCGCCATTGTGGATGCCTGTCAGTCGGTTCCCCACATGATCACCGACGTGCAGGCCTGGAACGCCGATTTCGTGGCTTTCAGTGGTCACAAGATGGTGGGCCCGACGGGTATCGGTGTGCTCTGGGGACGCGAGGAACTGCTCGAGGCCATGCCCCCGTTCCTGGGTGGCGGCAACATGATCTCCGACGTTCGTCTCGATGGTTTCACCTGCGCCGAATTGCCGGCCAAATTCGAAGCCGGTACTCCGCCAATCGTGGAGGCCATCGGACTCGGTGCTGCCGTGGACTACTTGCAGTCCCTCGGCATGGGAGCCATTCGTCAGCACGAGATGGCTTTGACTGAGCAGGCCCTGTGCACGCTCACCGAACGATTCGGGTCGGACATCACCATCCACGGCCCGCGCAACGTGGAACGTCGCGGGGCTGTTCTCAGCTTCGCCTTCCGGGACCTGCACCCCCACGACATCAGTCAGATCCTGGACGAGCACAATGTTTGCGTCCGTGCTGGACACCACTGCGCCAAACCGCTGATGCGCCTCCTCGGGGCCAACGCCACAGTGCGTGCCAGCTTCTACCTCTACAACGACGAGAGCGATGCCCTGGCCCTCGCCGATGCTCTCGAGAGCACCAGCGATATCTTCGGAATCTGACACGAGAGGAACTGTCATGCCCGGCCTCGAAGACCTCTACCGCGAGATCATCCTCGATCACTATCGAACACCGCGCAACCGCGGTGAACTGCCGTGCCCACCAGCTCAGAGCGCCCAAGGCCACAACCCGCTGTGTGGAGACGAGATCACCGTCTTCATCCAGGTGGATGGCGACACCATCGGTGACGTGAAGGTATCCGGCCAGGGATGCAGTATTTCGCAGAGTTCGGCATCGATGATGAGCCAGGCCATCAAAGGCAAGACACTCGACGAGGTGCGAGCCCTGGTGCACCGCTTCAAAGTGATGATGTCCATCGAAGAAGGGGGCGACGAGTCCGCACCAGCGGTGAAACTCGGAGACCTGGAAGCTCTCCAGGGTGTCGTGAAGTTCCCAGTTCGCATCAAGTGCGCCACTTTGGCCTGGAACACCTTGGTGGACGCCCTCGTCGCAGCCCCCGAAGCTTGAATCGACTCGTGTCTCCGTCGGCGTGTCGGTCCACGCGACAGTTTCCATGACATGATGAACGAGTGAAGGTCACCCTCCTCGGAACCGGTAGTCCGCTTCCCGATCCCCAACGCGCCGGACCCTGCACCTTGGTTCAGGCTGCCGGACACCATCTCATGATCGATTGCGGACGGGGAGCGCTGATGCGCCTCCTCGCTGCCGGAGTCCTGCCGGGAATGGTGCACCACCTCCTGCTGACTCATCTGCACAGTGACCACCTCACCGATGTGAATGATCTCATCACCACGCGCTGGATCATGATGCCGACCCACCAACCGCTGCACGTCTGGGGACCGCCCGGAACTCGCGCCATGATCGATGCGCTCCTGGCCATGCTCGGACCTGATCAGACGTATCGCTTGGCCCACCACGATGACCTCCGCGCCCAGGGACCGTTGCAGGTGCAAGTCACCGAACTCACCGATGGTGACCGCGTCGAGGTCGCCGATCTGCAGATCAGTGTTCACGCCACCGATCATCGACCGGTGGAACCGAGCATCGGCTTTCGTATCGATCACGCCGGCACCGTGGCCGCCATCGCTGGTGACACCGTGCCATGTGCAGGCGTGGATGCCCTGTGTCGCAATGCCGATGTCTATGTGCAAACCGTGATCCGACCGGATCTCGTCGAAGGCTTGGCCACGATCGTTCCCACCGGCCA
Organism: Ilumatobacteraceae bacterium; assembly: GCA_049444115.1. Taxonomy (GTDB): domain Bacteria; phylum Actinomycetota; class Acidimicrobiia; order Acidimicrobiales; family Ilumatobacteraceae; genus Casp-actino8. Next base: position 9,454 of record JBMTPW010000036.1, read on the forward strand.
ACGCTTCCTCGACATTCTCGACTATCACAGCTCCGTGTCCCAGGCCGGCGAGACCGCCCACCGCAACGGCGTCAAGACCCTGGTCCTGACCCATTGCGTGCCCGCGGTCCAACCGGGTCAGGAAGACGAGTGGCGCGCACTGGCTCGCGAGCATTTTTCGGGCGACATCATCGTCGGTCCCGATCTCACTGCCGTCGAGGTCTGATCGACGCAGGTTCGCCCTCGCCATACCCCGTCATCGCCACGTGACGGATGCACTATGGTCGCCCCATGGCCACTGCGAACCTGAACGGCACCAGTATTCACTTCCAGGACAGCGGGGGATCCGGTTCTCCGGTGATCCTCAGCCACGGATTTCTCATGGACCACTCCATGTTCGATCCACAGGTGGAAGCCCTGCGGAAGTACCACCGGGTCATCACCTGGGACGAGCGCGGCTTCGGTCGGACACAGGCTCCGGGGCCGTTCAGCTATTGGGATTCGGCAGCCGATGTATTGGCCCTCATGGACCACCTCGGCATCGACACTGCCGTGGTGGGGGGCATGTCCCAGGGTGGGTTCATCTCACTGCGCGTCGCTCTCAGCGCTCCGGAACGCGTGCGCGGTTTGATCCTCATCGACACCCAGGCCGGCACCGAGGACGCCGACAAAGTGGAGGGGTACGGGCAGCTCCGGGATGCTTGGATGGCCTACGGACCCGAACCGGTCCAAGAGGTCATCGCCGGTCTGATTCTCGGGCCGGGATCATGGCCCCAATGGTTCGTCAAATGGGCGGCACTCGACAAGGAGCAGTTCTCCTTGGCCTTCGACTGTCTCATGAACCGCGACGACGTGACGCCGCGTCTCGGAGAGATCGACGCTCCAGCTCTCATCATCCATGGCACCGAGGACGCCGCCATCCCAGTGACCAAAGCCGAAGTGCTACGCCATGAGCTCGGCGGGCCGGCCACACTGGTGACGGTGGAGGGTGCGCCTCACGCAGCGAACCTCACCCATCCCGAACCAGTGAACGCAGCCATCAAGAAGTTCCTTGCCGACCTGCATTCGTGATCGCCGGACTCAACCCGGATACAGATCAGCCGCCGCCACGATTTCACCAGCGTCGGCTTCCAGGATGACCCCGTTGGCCACGGCGCGCTCGGTGGCCTCGGTCCACTTCTCGATGAAGACATCCTTGCTCTGATACCGCGCCGCCAGTTGCTCAGCCGTCAATGGTGTCGTGGTTCCGAACAGGCCGCAGAAACTTCCACCCTGCTGACCGAGTCCCGAGAGAACGGCGACTGGCACGTCCACATGGGGTGTGCGAATGCCTCCCACCGCATTGCCCGAATCGTCGAGGACGAAACCGTCGATTCCTGGAGTGACCTCGAGCAAAGGCATGCTCTGTGGCGGCCGACCGGTGCGAATCCAGTTGTCGAGGGCCACGAGAGCGGCCCGAACCACATAGGTGTGGGGCCCCGCATTGATCGGTAGATCACAACTGATGAGCCCGAAGTACACCGATTTCGGCGGATTCAACATCGCTGCGAACAGTTCTGAGGATCCTCGACCTGAGCCGTCGTCGGTGTCACCGATTCCGAGGCTGTAGACATCGGCATGCGCGGTGCCGGCGATCTCCCAACTGCGGAACACGTCGGTATCGGGCTGCGCAGCCCGCCGGTAGCCGCGGGCC
>JBMTPW010000037.1:0-10995 GCA_049444115.1 Ilumatobacteraceae bacterium
AGTAGTTCGCACCGAAACCGAGCAAGTGAAAAAGGCTCAAGAAGGTGTTCTCGAGCTGTTGCTCGCAAATCACCCGCTTGATTGCCCAGTCTGCGACAAGGGCGGCGAGTGTCCGTTGCAGGACCAGGCCTTCAGCCATGGCCCGGGCGAGAGTCGATTCATCGAGGAGAAGCGCCATTACGAAAAGCCCATCGCCATCAGCGATCTGGTGCTGCTCGACCGGGAGCGGTGCATCCTGTGCGATCGTTGTACGCGCTTCGCCGACGAAGTCGCCGGGGATCCGCTGATCCATTTCATCTCCCGCGGCAACAACACCCAGGTGCAGACCTTCCCGGACGAACCGTTCAGTTCGTACTTCTCCGGTAACACCGTGCAGATCTGCCCGGTGGGTGCACTGACCGCCAAGCCGTATCGCTTCAAAGCGCGACCCTGGGACTTGGACAAGTCCGAGAGCACCTGCACCACCTGCTCGGTCGGATGTCGTATCACCCTGGAATCCAGCCGCGACGAATTGGTCCGCTACCAAGGTGTCGACAGTGATCCGGTGAATCACGGATGGCTGTGCGACAAGGGTCGTTTCGCCTTCGAAGCAGTGAAGAGCGAGCATCGACTCGAGGATCCATTGGTGCGTACGGCCAGTGGACTCGAGACCACGTCGTGGAGCACGGCGCTGGCCACGGCGGCTGCATTGATCTCGCGGTCGATCGCCGCCCATGGTCCGGCCAGTGTGGCCATCATCGGTGGGGCCCGTGGCACCAACGAAGACGCCTTCGCCTGGGCTCGTCTGGCGGACGCTCTTGGGATCGAGTCCACCGATGCGCAGATGGCCGATGGTCTCCCGTCGGCTGTGTTCTCCTATCCGCAGGCCACCATCGACCAAGCTGCGTCGGCCAAGACGGTCATTCTGTTGGGGCCCGATCTCAAGGACGAATTGCCGATCCTCTATCTGCGACTCCGGGACGCCGCAGCGAAGAAGCGGTCGGCCCTGATCGAGTTCACCCCGCGACTCTCGGGACTCACCGATTACTCCTGGAAGTCGGTGGGGGTGGAGCCGGGTCGTCTGCCCGGTGCCGTGGCAACCACGCTGGCCGATTCCGCCGTGGCCCGACAGTTGGCGACGGGATCGGTGGTGGTGGTCGTCGGACGGTCGAACCTGGCCGAGCAGGACGTCTTCACCATGGCCGCCCTCGACCGGATCGTGGCTGCCGTCCCAGGGGCCACGGTGCTCCCGGTGCTGCGACGCGGCAATGTGCGTGGCGCGTTGCATGCCGGGCTCTCGGGATCCTCGACGACCGACATCTTGAAGCGGGCCGCCGATGGTTCGGTGAAGTGCTTGGTTCTGCTCGGTGCCGATCCGGTCTCCGACGTCCCCGATGCCGCCCTGGCACGTCGAGCACTGTCCGGAGTCGAACACATCATCGCCGTCGACACCTTGCTCACTCCGTCCACTCAGGCGGCGTCGGTGGTTCTACCGGCCGCGGCTTTCGCCGAAAAGGACGGGACCACCACCAACCTGGAGGGACGCATCACCGAGCTGACCCGCAAAGTCACCGTGCGCGGCACGGCACGGCCGGACTGGATGATCGCCGTCGAGTTGGCCGAGGCGCTCGATATCGATCTCGGTTTGATGTCGGTGAGCGATGTCCACGACCGGTTGGTGCGGACGGTGCCGGCCTTCGCTCGGGCCACCCGGGCGGCCCTTGCCGAACACCCCGACGGAGTGGTGATGGATCGCAGCGCGGCGTATCCCGCAGGGATGAGCGGTGTCGCAATGAATGCGACCGCGCCGACCGTGACCGAGAAACCTGGATTCGGATACCGCTTGGTGGTCGGTCGGTCGCTCTACGATGCCGGACACGCCGTTGCCAAGTCGCCGTCGTTGGCTCCACTGGCTGCCGGTGCCGCCATCCACATGAATCCGCTCGACTTCGCCCCACTCGGTATCGCCGAGGGTTCGCATGTCAAAGTGACGTCCAGTCGCAATTCGATCGTGATTCCGGCGCGTTCCGATGATCGGGTGCTGCGGGGCACGGTGTGGGCCGCTTGGAACCAGACCGGATCCAACATCGCCGAGTTGATCGATATCGATCAACTGGTCACCGATGTCTCGGTGGAGAACGTGCGATGACCATCGCTCTCGATCCCATTGCCGTCGGCGATCTGCTCTGGACTCCGCTGCTCATCATCCTGTTGAAGGTGGTGGGAATCTTCGCCATCGGCCTCGTGGTCACCATGTTCATGGTGTGGTTCGAACGCAAGGCCATCGCCGGGATGCAGAACCGCATCGGACCGAACAAGGCCGGTCCGTGGGGACTGCTGCAGACTCTCGCCGACGGCATCAAGTTGTTCTTCAAGGAAGATCTGATCCCCGAAAAGGCCGACCGGTTCGTTTTCAAGTTGGCACCCTTCTTGGCGTTCGTACCGGCCTTCCTGGTCTGGTCGGTGATTCCGCTGGGTGGAGACTTCAGCAACGGCAAGGACGGCACGGTGACTTGGTTCGGCGAGGTCACCCGGGTGCAGTTGGCCGATCCTCCAGTGGGAATCCTGCTCGTCCTTGCTCTGTCCTCGGTGGCGGTGTACGGCATCATGCTGGCGGGATGGTCGAGTGGTTCGAAGTATCCGCTCCTCGGATCGGTTCGAGCTTCGGCGCAGATGGTCTCCTACGAAGCCGCCCTCGGATTGAGTTTGGCGACGGTGCTCTTGATGGCCGGGACGCTGTCCACGAGCGGCATCGTGGCCAATCAGAGCGGTATCACCGATTGGCATATCCTCTCCACCGGTGTGGTGCCCTTCGTGATCTTCCTTCTGGCGGCCACTGCCGAACTGAACCGTCCGCCTTTCGACTTGGTGGAAGCCGAACAGGAGCTCGTCGGTGGTTTCAACACCGAATACTCGAGCATTCGCTTCGGCCTGTTCTTCCTGGCCGAATTCATGAACACCGTGACCATGAGCGGCATCATCGTCACCTTGTTCCTTGGCGGCCCCCAGGGTCTCTTCGACATTCCGGTGATTCCGGGAGCGATCGAGGGAACGATCTGGCTCATCGCCAAGATCCTTCTGTTCCTCTACATCTACGTGTGGTTCCGAGCCACCCTGCCACGGTTCCGGTACGACCAATTGATGGACCTCGGCTGGAAGATCCTCATTCCGGCCGCTCTCGGCTGGTTCATGTTGATGGCGGTGTTCCAACTCGGACGTGATCAGGATTGGAACGGAGCCTTGGTCGGTGTGCTCTCGGGGGTGGTCATCCTCGTCTGTGTGATGCTGGTATCGGCGGCGATTTCGGTGAGTCGGGCCAATCGGGAACATGAAGGGGCGATGTTCTGATGGGGTATCTCGGAGGATTCCTGGTCACCCTGCGTCAGGTGGGTCGGCGAAACAAGGTCACTCTCGAGTACTCGGGTGGACGCGAACTGCGCAAGGGACGTCCGCAACGCGACGAGAAGCAGCCCAAGCCGGAACGTCTGCACGGCCGCCACGTCCTGAATCGCTACGAAGACGGCATGGAAAAGTGCATCGGCTGCGAATTGTGCGCCGGTGTCTGCCCGGCCAAGTGCATCTACGTGCGCGGCGCTGACAACGATCCGGACAACCCGACTTCCCCGGGTGAGCGCTTCGGATTCATCTACGAGATCAACTACTTGCGGTGCATCCACTGTGATCTGTGCGTGGAGGCCTGTCCGACCGAGGCCATCACCGAGACCAAACTCTTCGAGTTCTCCTTCACCAATCGTCAGGACGCCATCTACACCAAGTCCGAATTGGTGGTGGACGACGACGGCAAGCCCCAGCACCTGCCGTGGGAGGACTGGCGCGACGGCGAGGACCAGAACACCTCGGGATGGGTGCGAGCCACGGCGCCAGCCGGCGATGCCACCTTCGAAGGAGTTGTCGGTTGGAGCGGTGAGTTGGGCTACGGAGTCCGTTCGCCCGAACCTGCTCAGACCGAACGCGATGCCGGAGGCGAGCGCAAGTCATGATGGAGTTCGTCGTCTTCGTCTTGGCCGCGGCCATGATTCTCATCGGGGCCGTCGGTGTGATCGTGCGCAGTCACCCAGTGCATGCCGCACTCAGTCTGATTCTGACCTTGTTCGGCGTAGCGGTGCTCTTCGTGGCCCAGGAAGCACACTTCCTCGCTGCCGTCCAGGTCATCGTCTACGCCGGAGCCATCGTGGTGCTCTTCCTGTTCGTCATCATGTTGCTCGGTGTCGACCGCACCGAGAATCTGCGCACCGAACCTTTCAAGGTGCAACGTCCGCTGGCCGTCGTCGTGGGCCTCGGTGTCGTCGGCCTGGTCATCGCGGCGGTGGTGGCTTCGCGCAACGTCATTTCGACCAGGGGCGAGGGACTGCTCGAACCCGATGTCACCGGCGACAATGATTCGAACACTGCTCAGCTCGCACGGAGCATCTTCAGTGACTACGTCGTGGCCTTCGAGATCACATCCATCCTGCTCGTCGTGGCCGTGGTGGGCACGGTGCTGCTCACCCGGCGCATGAAAGCGCGATCTCAGGAAGGTGCCTCGTGATCGCCGCTCTCACTCCCACCACCACCTGGTATCTGGTGCTCGCCGCCGTGCTGTTCGGCATCGGGGCGGTCGGGGTGATGGTGCGCCGCAATCCGCTGGTGATGTTCATGTGCGTCGAGTTGATGCTCAATGCGGTGAATCTCAGTTTCGTGGCCTTGGCCAAGAAACTGGGTGACATCGGCGGCCAGACCACGGTGCTCTTCGTGATGGTGGTGGCGGCGGCCGAAGTCGTGGTCGGCCTCGGCATCATCGTGTCCATCATGCGGCGGCGCCCAGGTGCCACGGCCGACGATCTCTCAGTGTTGAAGGGTTAGGGGTAATCGTGCTCGATCTGATGTGGCTGATCCCTGCCCTGCCGCTCGCCGGCTTCGTGATCATCTTGGTGTTCGGGCGCCTCCTCGGCGAACCGAAGGCCGGCATCGTGGCGACGGCCATGACCGGAGCGGCTTTCGTCGTTACCGCCGGGGTGTTCTTCGATCTGCTCTCCAAGAGCGCCGAGGAACGTCACCACGTGGTCACGGCGTTCTCCTGGGTGCCTGTCGGATCGTTGCAGGTGGATCTGGCCTTCCTCGCCGATCCACTCAGTATCACCATGGCGCTCTTCGTGACCGGTATCGGATCGCTCATTCATCTCTATGCCATCGGATACATGCACGGTGATCCGAAGTTCTCGAAGTTCTTCTTGTACCTCAACCTCTTCGTCTTCTCGATGCTCATGTTGGTGATGGGGGAGAACCTGCTCGTGACCTTCCTCGGCTGGGAAGGGGTGGGGACATGCTCGTACTTCTTGATCTCCTTCTGGCACACCCGGGAAAGTGCGGCGACCGCAGGCAAGAAAGCCTTCGTCACCAACCGCGTCGGCGACTGGGGTGTGATGATGGCGATGTTCCTGGCCTTCGGTTCCGTTGGCACTCTCAGCTACGCCGGTATCAATCATGCCGCCGAAGACGGCGCCCTCTCAGCGGTCACCGCCACATCCATCGCCCTCATGCTCTTCATCGGTGCCTGCGGCAAGAGCGCGCAATTGCCCCTGTACATCTGGTTGCCCGATGCCATGGAGGGTCCGACGCCGGTCTCCGCCCTGATCCACGCCGCCACGATGGTGACTGCGGGAGTCTTCCTCATGACTCGCATCAACCCGGTCCTCGAGGTGGCCTACGACTGGGCACCGACGCTCATCGCCATCGTCGGTGTGGCCACGGCACTGTTCGCCGCCACCATCGCGGTGGCCCAGAACGACATCAAGAAGGTGCTGGCGTATTCCACGGTGAGCCAATTGGGCTTCATGTTTCTGGCCGTTGGTTCGGGGGCCTATGTGGCAGCCATCTTCCACATGGTCACGCACGCGTTCTTCAAGGCACTCCTGTTCCTCGGTTCGGGTTCGGTGATCCACGGCATGCACCATGAACAGGACATGCGCAAGATGGGTGCATTGCGCCTCATGATGCCGGTCACCGCCTTCACGTTCATCATCGGCTGGTTGGCGATCGCGGGCGTACCGCCCTTCGCCGGATTCTGGAGCAAGGACGAGATCCTGCTCTATGCCTTCGCCAAGAGTCCCATCCTCTACGCCGTCGGCATGTTGACGGCACTGCTCACTGCCTACTACATGACCCGTCAGGTGATCATGGTCTTCTTCGGCGAGGCTCGCTGGAACGATCACAGCGAGGAGCATGGCGCCCACGGTGATTTCAAACCGCACGAGAGTCCGCGGACCATGTTGGCTCCGCTGGTGGTCCTCGCCGGCTTGTCCGTCGTCGGCGGTGTCCTGCAGTTGCCATTCAGCAAGGACCTGCATTTTCTCGAGAAGTGGTTGGAACCAGTCATCGAATTCGGTGAGGCCGATATCAAGGGCACCTGGGCCTACGACAACAAGTATCTGCTCCTGGGAGTGGCCATCGTGGTGGCACTGGCCGGAATCGCCATCTCGGTGGGCGTCTATTCCCGGAAGAAGCTGCCCATCATCGAACCGGCGCTCCTGGCCGACGGTTGGCGCTACGACCGGGCCATCAGCAACTTCATGGGCGGTCCGGGTCGTCGGGCCTTCGACGGAGTGGCCTGGGCGGATCGCACCATCGTGGATGGAGCAGTCGATGGTGTGGGAACCGTGGTCCGTCGCACCGGAGGGACCGTGCGACGCATCCAGACCGGCGCAGTCCGCAACTACGCCGCCGGGATCGCCGTCGGTGTGCTGGCCTTGCTCATTTGGTTCTTCCTGCAAGGAGTGGTGCTGTGATCGCCGCCGCCGAATCCGCCGCTCTGCCGTTCCCCGTTCTGACCGTTCTCGTGCTGTCGCCGTTGGTGGGATCGGTGCTGACCCTCTTGACGTCCCGGCATCGACCGGAGTCCACGAAGCTGATCGCCATCCTGTCCTCGGTGTTCACTGGAGCACTCGGGTTGTGGTTGTTGGCTGCCTTCGAGACCGGCGAGGAAGGTTTCCAGTTCGTCTCCCGTCACGAATGGATCTCGTCCTGGGGCATCGGTTGGCACCTGGGAGTCGACGGAATCTCGCTCTTCTTGGTGGTGTTGACCGGCGTGCTCTTCCCCTTGGTCATCGTGGGCTGCGATCCGCATCACGACGAGAAGCGCTACCTGGCGTGGCTGTTGCTCCTCGAAGCCGGGGTCATGGGATCGTTCCTCAGCCTGGATCTGTTCCTGTTCTTCTTGTTCTTCGAGATCGTGCTGGTGCCGATGTATTTCTTGATCGGTGGCTGGGGATACGACCAACGTGTCTACGCGGCCACGAAGTTCTTCTTGTACACGATGGTGGGATCGGCCTTCATGTTGGTGGGCATCGTGGCCACGGCGATGTTGGCCCGCAACGACCTCGGCTACCTGACCTTCGATCTGGTGGACATCGCCGAGGGAGCCGACTTCGCCGCCAATACCGGTCGATGGCTGTTCCTGGCCTTCGCCGTGGCCTTCGCCGTCAAGGTGCCGCTCTTCCCATTGCACACCTGGTTGCCCGATGCCCACACTCAGGCACCCACGGGTGGTGCGGTGATCCTGGCCGGCGTGTTGCTGTAGTTGGGAACCTACGGTCTGTTGCGTTTCGGTGTCTATCTCTTCCCCTCGGCAGCGGTGTGGAGCCGCAATCTCTTCTTGACCTTGGCGGTCATCGGCATCATCTGGGGAGCCATCGCGGCCACCATGCAGACCGACCTGAAACGTCTGGTGGCCTATTCGTCGGTGGCCCACCTCGGCTTCATCGTGCTCGGTACTTTCGCCTTCACCTCGCAAGCCGTCAGCGGCAGCGTGATGCAGATGATCAACCACGGTGTCTCCACCGGTGCGCTGTTCCTCCTGGTGGGCATGATCTACGAACGTCGACACACTCGCCAGATCGCCGAGTTGAAGGGCTTGCAGAAAGCGGCACCGGTCTTCGCCGCCGTCTTCATGGTGGTCATGCTCTCGAGCATCGGCGTGCCGGGCCTGAACGGCTTCGTGGGCGAATTCCTGGTGCTCATCGGCAGCTTCTCCACTGCTCGCTGGTGGACGGTGGTGGCGGCCACGGGCGTGATCCTGGCGGCCCTCTATTTGCTGTGGGCCTATCAGAGGGTCTTCCACGGTGAACCCGACGAGGCCAACGCCGGTTTCCGCGAACTACGTCTGCGCGAGGGACTGGTCCTCCTCCCCTTCGTGGCGTTGATCGTGTTCTGCGGTGTCTATCCCAAACCGATGCTGGACCGGATCGAACCCAGTGTGAACCATCTGCTCGAGCGCGTCGAGACGGTCACCGGATTCTCCGCTCCCGGGAACACGGCGCACTCGATGAGCGCAGACACATCGGAAGAAACCGATGGAGGGAATGGCTGATGGACACCGTGGTCTATCCCTCGATCGATTGGCTGGCGATCACTCCGCTCGTCGTCTTGTTGGGCGGCATGATGATCGGACTGGTGGCGGCTTCGCTCACCAAGTCGTGGGGGCGGGCCATCTACGGCGTGTCCACCGCGGTGCTCTCGTTGGCGGCCCTGGCGACGTCGGTGGTCGTATGGCACGACGTCGGCAACGACGGTGTCCGCACCATCATCAACAACGCCCTTTCGGTGGACTACTTCACCGCCTTCTGCTGGATCGGCATCACCGGAGCACTCGCTCTGGTGTCGCTGTCCACCAGCGACTATCTGCATCGCGAGGACAGTGACGGTCCGGAGATCTACGCGCTCTACGTGAGCGCCGCTCTCGGGGGCATGATCATGGCCGCCGCCAACGATCTGGTGGTGCTGTTCCTGGGTCTCGAAACCCTGTCGATCGCCTTCTACGTCTTGGCAGCCTCGAATCGCCGTCGGGCCGAGAGCCAGGAAAGCGGTCTGAAGTACTTCATCCTCGGTGGATTCGCTTCGGCCTTCTTGCTGTACGGCATCGCTCTCGTCTACGGAGCCACGGGTTCCACGAACGTCTCCGCCATCGGTACCGTGCTCGCCACCGAAGTGTTCGTCGATGGTGACGACGCCTTGTTGCTGGCCGGAGTGGCGCTGCTGCTGGTGGGGTTCGCCTTCAAGGTGGCGGCGGTGCCCTTCCACTTCTGGACCCCGGACGTCTATCAAGGCGCGCCCAGCCCGGTCACGGCCTTCATGGCTTCAGTGGGCAAGTTCGCGGCCTTCGCCGCACTGTTGCGGGTCTTGGCCGTCGCTCTGCCGACCCGTTCCGAGGAATGGCGGCCGGTGATCTGGGTGCTGGCGGTGCTCTCGATCGTGGTGGGTTCGATTCTGGCGGTGGTGCAGACCGATGCCAAGCGCATGTTGGCGTACTCGTCCATCAGCCATGCCGGGTTCGTGCTGATCGGCGTGGAAGCCCTTGGTCACTCCGGCGACACCGAAGGTCTGCCGGCTTCGTTGCTGTATCTCATGATCTATGCCGTGCTGGTGGTCGGCACGTTCACGGTGGTCACCTTGGTGACTCGAACCGGAGACGGCCGATCGGATCTGAGCGCCTTCCGTGGCCTGGGATCCGAGCGACCTGCGCTGGCTCTGGCCATGACGGTGTTGTTGCTCGCTCAGGCCGGCATGCCGGCGACTTCGGGGTTCATCGCCAAGTTCGGAGTCATCAAGTCGGCGGTCACCAACGAGAGTTACGCGCTGGCCATCGTGGCCATGGTGGTCTCGGTGATCGCGGCGGCCCTGTATCTGCGGATCATGATCAGCATGTGGTTGTCCGAACCCGAAACTGGTGACGACCAGCGCGAAGCGGTCCAGGTGCCGTGGACCGCCGGGGTGGTGGTGACCGGTGCAACGGTGTTCACCCTGCTCGTGGGTGTCTGGCCGAACTGGTTGATCGAGCTCGCCGACAAGACCGGCATCCTTGCTCGCTGAACGGGATCCAGGCCACTGGATTTCCGACGTGTCCGTCACCGGATCATGAACTGCTGTTGCTCGCTGCGTCGTCCAATGGTGTGACAGCCCTGTGACAGACTGGCTTCGTGGTCGAAGTTCCTGAGTATCTGTCGCCGTCGTCCATCGCCACGTGGCGCAGTTGTCCGATGAAGTTCAAGTTCTCGCGCATCGACCGCATCGTGGAACCGCCCACCTGGGCCACCCACGTCGGCACCTTCGTCCACGAAGTGCTCGAGCACTTCTACCAAATGGATGCCAGCGATCGAACCAGGGATGCCGTGCGAGTGCTGGCTGGCGCCAGGTGGCAGGAGAGCGACTGGGAGACCAAGGTCAACGAGTTGGAGAAGCCAGCAGGCTCGCTCCGGGATTTCAAGACCCAGTCCTTTGATTGCCTCACGAATCTGTGGAAGGTCGAGGATCCCCAGCAGACCGAATTGGATGGGATGGAGCACGAGGTCTGGGCCGCCGTTGATGGCGTGCAGATGAAGGGTTTCATCGATCGATTCATCTTCGACGACGATGGACGACTGATCATCGGGGACTACAAGACCGGGAAGATCCCCAACCCGAGGTTCACGAACGAGGACGAGAAGTTCTTCCAATTGCTCGTGTACGCCCTCATGTTGCAGGAGGCTGATCAGGAGGAAACCGCGAAAGTGCAGTTGCTCTATCTCCAGCACGCTGCAGTCCACGAAGTCGCCGTCACGTCGGTGAAGTTGACGACGGCTCGAGACGTCATCAAGCGCACCAAAGAAGAAGTGGATGCGGCCTGCGCGAGCGAGAAGTTCGAGTGCAAGGTGACCAAACTTTGCGACTGGTGCTTCTACCAGTCCATCTGCCCGGCGCATCGCTGAATCGGGGCGAGTGTTCCCATTCGGGGATCCTCCGTCATGAATGGCAAACAGTGACCAACGCGTCGAACAATCGTTGCTGTTCGGGATCTTCGGCAGCGGTGTCCTCGGGATGCCATTGCACGCCAACCGTCCAAGAATCGTCGGTGGATTCGATGGCTTCGACGACACCGTCATCGCTCCGACCGGTGATCACCAGACCAGCGCCGAGTTCGTCGACCGCTTGCTGCTCAAGATTCCGGTCATCGGCCAGATCATGCACAATTCGGCCATTGCCCGG
>JBMTPW010000038.1:0-10984 GCA_049444115.1 Ilumatobacteraceae bacterium
CGATACGGACGTTGCACGTAGCGGCGCAGGATGGCCCAGATCACTCCGACCGTGAAGACCAGTCCAGCGAAATCGCCGACGAACACGTAGCCGCGGTACACGTCACCGTGCAGGAACTTGAGACTTTCCGGCAACTGGTGATCCAGCTCCAGGGCAGTGGTGACCCCGAGCAGAACCAGAAAGCCGAAATAGATCATGGAGTGCATCAGCCCGGCCGCCGAATCGCGCAACAAGGTGCGCATGTACACCCCGGCGCGGAAGTCCGCCAGTCGTCGAGCCAGGTTCTTCGGCGTCGTACGACGGCGATCGGGGGCACCTCGCTCCCAGTTGCGCATGCGATCGGCGAAACGGAAGGACCCCCAGAGCACCAGTACCGGAATGACGGTGTAGAAGGCCACTTTGAGCGGGCCGGGGATTCCACCGAAAACCGGTCGGTGGATGGGGGAGTCGCTTTCCCATCCGGTGAGCAGGGGCAGGATGCCCGAGACCACGATGAACACCGCCATGAAAGAGCCGATGGCGATGGAAATCTGGTGGGGTTTGACTCGTCGCGCCGGCGCGGTCGAACTATCTGCGTGGGTGTTCATGCACCTCGAACGCTACTCCCCGGCTCCCACCAGGGAGAACCTTGACCGGAATGGACCGAGGCCGAGACCGATGAATCGACGACCGATGTATCGGTCAGCCGAAGTACTGGCGATCCAGCTCCCGGATGCGACCAGCCAAGGTGGCCAGCAACTTGTGGGACAGAGCCGGAATGGCGTCGATGACCGCCATGAACTGCCGCTGGCTGATGACCAGGACCTGACACTCGGTGTCGGCGGTGACGGCGGCCGTGCGGGGTCCGTGATCGAGGAGCGACAATTCGCCCACCACCGATCCCGGTCCGAGTGTGGCCACCTTCTTGCCGTTGCGCTTCACGGTGGCGCTGCCATTCAGGATGATGAAGGCCTCTCGCCCGGTCTGGCCCTGGTCGACGATCAACTTCCCTGCCGGGAGGGTGATTTCATCGGCTGCTTTGGCGATCTTCTCCAGGTCCTTGTTGGAGCACGAGGAGAACAGCGACACGTTGCGAAGACTTTCGAGGTAGGTCTTTTTGCTTCCCATGTCGGCCACTATATGAGCCTCGTGAATATGTGATGGGGCCGGAGGGTGTCCCGGAGGTCACGGAGGTGCATCCAATGGCACACCGGCACCGGGTCCGGTCCGCTCGAACCGGTCAGGTTCCGGCTTGGCGGGCCACGGCCTCGGCGGCACGGGCCACACTGTCGGCGTCTCCCAGGTAGCGGGCGTCGGAGACCGACATCCGGTCGTCGAAGCGGTACTGCCGGGGGGCGCCGGTGGGGATGTTCAATTCGGCGATATCGGCTTCGGAGATGTTCTCGAGGTGCATCACCAGGGCCCGCAGCGAATTGCCGTGGGCGGTGACCAGCACGGTCAGGTCCTCGCGCAATTGGGGAACGATCACGTCGTTCCAATACGGCAGAACCCTGGCCACGACGTCCTTGAGACATTCGCTGGCCGGTAGCAGGTGGCGATCGAGCAGTCGATACCGACGATCGTTCACCGGATGTTCCGGACTGTTTTCGTCGACGGGGGGAGGCGGGACGTCGAAACTGCGTCGCCAGAGTTTGGTTTGTTCCGGTCCGTGGCGTTCCGTGGTCTCTTTCTTGTCCAAACCTTGCAGAGCTCCGTAATGGCGCTCGTTCAGCCTCCAGGTGCGATTCACGGGCAACCACACCTGTCCCATGGCCTCGAGAGCCAGGTTCTGGGTCACGACCGCTCGTTCGAGGACCGACGAGTGAGAGGTGTCGAAGTAGAGACCGGCATCGGCCATGGTGCGACCGGCAGCCGAGGCCTCGGTGCGACCTTTCTCCGACAGCGGAACGTCGTGCCAGCCGGTGAAGAGATTGGCTTTGTTCCAAGTGCTCTCACCATGGCGAAGAATGACCAATGTTCCCGTCACGCGATCGACGTTATCCGAGCCCGCTGAGGGCCGGAAGATCGGCCAGACTTGTCCGACGAGGTACGACATGACCGATGACGCACTGTTCTCCGACCACACCGAAGTCTTCGATGCACCCACGCTCGGGCCAGCCGATGCCCCGACCTTCTCCATCAGCGAATTGGTGGACGAAATCAATGAGACGCTCGAATCCACTTTCGACGAAGGCATCTGGGTGTGGGGCGAGATCAGCGGACTCAGCGAGAAGAACCGCCACACGTATTTCACCCTCGTCGAACAAGAAGAAGGTGGTGGTGGCAAGCGGGCACAACTGAACGTCAATCTGTGGGCCGGGGACATGGTGAAGATCCGGCCGGTGCTGAAGAAGGCCGGCATGGAGCTGGCCAACGGCATCAAGGTTCGGATCTACGGAACTCTCAACTTCTATGGGCCGTTCGGGAAACTCTCGCTCATCATGCGCGGTATCGATCCGCGTTTCACTCTGGGTGAGATTGCACTGCAGCGCGACGAGCTCGTGAGACGTCTGAAGGAATCCGGAGACTACGACCGCAACCGCGAACTGGAACTGTCGCCAGTTCCCTTGCGGCTCGGGGTGGTGACCAGTGGAAGCAGTGCGGCGTGGGCCGACTTCCGCAATCAGATCGAGTCGAGTGGGTACGGCTTCCATCTGGAATTGGCCGATGTGGTCGTTCAGGGGGAGCAGGCCGTCGAAGCGGTGACCAGAGCGATCGACGACTTGAGCCGACGAACCGATCTCGATGTCGTCGTGGTCATTCGCGGTGGTGGTAGCAAGACGGATCTCTCCACCTTCGATGCCGAATCCATTGCGCGAGCCATCGCTGGTTCTGCGCTACCGGTGTTCACCGGCATTGGACACGAGATCGATCTGAGTGTGGCCGATGAGGTGGCTTTCGAACATCACAAGACCCCAACGGCCTGTGCTGTGGCGCTCATCGAGCGAGTCGCTTCCTATGTGGAGAGCATGGAGACGCTTTGGTCCTCCATCGGCCGGGTGGCCACAAAGCGGATCGACCTGGCCCTCACCGACGTGATTCGCCTCACCCGAGAGATCGGCATCCACACTCGCTCGGCCGTGGACCGGGCTTCCGAGCGTCTGCAGGATCGCCGAGCCCGGCTGGTCATCTGGGCGCCCAAGATCGTCAATGACCGGAAGTTGGACCTCGACCGCATCGAGACCTCGGTTCGACTTCTCGATCCGAAGAACGTGCTGGCGCGCGGCTGGTCGATCACCCGCGATGCCAGTGGGCGGATCGTGCGAAGTATCGATGCCATTCGCCCGGACTCGGAACTTCGCACCTCGGTGGCCGACGGCACCATCGTGAGTACCGTGACGTCGACGGAACCGAACTGAAAGCCGATTCGAGAAGAGGAAAGCGACGAACATGGCCACCAAGAAGACCGATGAGATCGGATACGCCTCGGCACTGAAAGAGCTGGAGTCGATCCTGAACGAATTGGAGAAGCCTGATGTCGACGTGGATGTCCTGGCATCGAAAGTGGAGCGGGCATCGGAGTTGATTCATCTCTGTCGTGAACGGATCAACAACGCGCAGTTGCAGATCGAGAAAGCCGTGGACGGACTCGATTCCTGAATTGCCCGTAGCCTGACATCGTGAGTGACACCGTTCCGCAGTCGCTGCTGTTCATAGCAACGCGCGTCGAGCGCCGTCTCGAGGAATTCCTCCAGACCGAGGAGCACCGTTGGTCCGACTTCGACGAGGATCTGCTCCAACCGGTGACCGAGATCCGCCGACTCACGCTTTCTGGTGGGAAGCGATTGCGTCCGGCATTCAGCCACTGGGGCTTCGTCGGAGCCGGAGGAGACGCCGATGATCCGTGCATCATCGATACCGGCGCGGCTCTCGAGTTGCTCCACGGCTTCGCTCTCTTCCATGACGACATCATGGACGGGGCCACCAGCCGCCGTGGGGTGCCGGTGACCCATGAAGTGTTCGCCGCCGAACATCGCAAGCGAGGATCGGCTGGTGAAGATCGTCGTTACGGAGAAGGTGTGGCGATCCTGGTCGGCGACTTGGCGTTCGTCTACAGCGACCGATTGATCGCCGGTATCAATGACCGCGCTCGTCGGATATGGGACGAAATGCGGATCGAATTGAACATCGGTCAGATCCTGGATCTCATGGGCTCGGCGCGACAGGAGCGACGACCAATCAAGACTGAACGGATCTGTCGCTACAAGAGTGGCAAGTACACCGTCGAGCGGCCACTCCACCTCGGAGCCCTGATCGCTGCTCCAGAGCGCGCATCAGAGCTTCTCCCGCTCCTGAGTGATTACGGTCTGCCCCTCGGTGATGCCTTCCAGATGCGCGACGACGTGATGGGTGCCGTCGGCGATGCCGCGATCACCGGCAAACCTGTGGGTGACGACATCCGTGAAGGGAAACCGACACCGCTGTTGGCCCTCACGTGCGCGCGTGCAACTTCGGATCAAATGGAGCTGCTCGGACGCGTCGGCCGTGTCGTTCTGGGAGATGACGAGGTTCGTGAGGTCCAGAACATCATGCGCGCCACCGGTGCACTCGACGCCATGGAAGAGACGATCGATGGTCTGGTGAACGAGGCCATCGCGGCCCTCGATCGCCTGCCCTTCTCCTCTGCGGTCAAGGACGAGCTGGTGTCCATGGCTCACTACGTGAGTGCACGCACCCTTTGATCCGACCCTGAGATTCTTCGAGCAATGTTCTACGCTTCCAGCGTGATGGTTCGTCGTCTACTCGCGATCTCCGTGGGATGTCTCGGAATCATGGTCCTCGTCTCCTGTGCGACCGACGGATCGAATGCGGACTTCACGTTGCCCGTGTTGCGGTCGGTGCCGGATCAGACGTCGGTCATCGGTACCACGACCACGTTGCCGTTGTTCGAGGAGATGTACACCATCCAGGAAGGGGACACTCTCTTCGAGATCGCCCAGGCCTTCGGCGTGACCATGGACGATCTGATTTCCTACAACGCCATCCCCAACCCTGATGCGATCAGTGCCGGTCAGGTGCTGAAGGTCCCGGCGCCGGCCAATCCGTCGGGAGTGACGACGACGACCACCTCGATGGCGCCCTGACGTCGAATTCTTCCTGGTGGGACTCGATGCGTGGTGTTTCGTACACTGAGTACATGACCGTGAGTGCCGCCACACCGTTCTGGCCGACCAAGGATCACTGGTCGGTCAAGATTCCTCTCCAGACCGATCACTACCGGATGGCTGCATTGCGCGAGACGGGTTTCGTGATGTTGCGACCGATGCCGCTCGACGTTCCGGAGAACGAGTGGGAATCTCTCGAGTACATGGACTGGAAGAGCGGTGGCGACACCAACTTTGCGCCGTTGGCCTCGGCTGATGGTGAACTCGATTGCCGGGGCTTCTGGGACAAGGGCAAGACCGACAAGAACGCCTTGTGGACTTCGAATGCGAAACAGGCCCCGACCTTGCGCGCCTATGTGGATGCTGTCGGCGCGAACTTCGGTCGGGTGAGGATCATCAAGTTGGAACCTCAGGACCGCGACACTGCCATGCGTTCCATTCACCGTGACGACAACAATCGTTTCAATCCCGAGAACGAGGGATGGGTCGTGCGCACGTGGGTCGAGTTGACCGATCAGCCCGACAGTTACATGTTGCTCATGGACAACGATGCCGATGGGCTCCCAGATCCAACCACCGAACGGCGCGTCCATCTCCCCCGTGGAGCGCGTTTCGTGGTGGACACACAACGTCTGTGGCACGTCGTGGTGCATCCGGGCAGCGAGGCGCGGTATGCGCTGATCACCAGTTTCGAAAGTGGTCCGGCTCTCGAGAAGTGGATCGCTGCCGAAGCAGTCGTGCCGGTCTGATCAGCGATTCGCCGCCGCCAGCTCGGCGATATCGCGCATGATCCGACCCAATTGGAAATCCTTGGGCGTGTAGACGGCAGCGACGCCGGCCGCGAGCAGACGTGGTCGATCTTCCTCGGGGATGATTCCTCCGACCACCAGCGGAATGTCCACACCATCCTTCTTCAGTTCGGCCAACACCGCGGGGACGAGGGCCATGTGTGATCCGGACAGGATGGACAATCCGATCACATCGGGATCTTCATCGCGGGCACTGGCGGCGATCTGCTCCGGCGTGGAACGTATCCCGGAGTAGACGACCTCCATGCCGGCGTCACGCGCTGCCACGGCGATCTGCTCGGCGCCATTCGAGTGGCCGTCAAGACCGGGCTTGGCCACCAGCAACTTCGGCGGTCCACCGGGAATGGTGCGCACGTATTCGGCCACCGCGGCCAGCTCACCCGGTCGTTTGCCCACGGCAGCGGCGACTCCCGTCGGAGCCCGGTATTCCCCGAAGATCTGGCGCAGTGTTCCGGCCCATTCGCCGGTGGTGCCACCGACTTTGGCCAAGGCGATGGAGGGTCCCATGATGTTCCGGTCGGTTTCGGCGGCCCGTCGCAAATCCTCGAGGGCGGCGCGAACAGCTCGTTCATCGCGATTCACCCGCCAGGCATTGATGTCATCGATCATCTGCCGTTCCACATCCGGATCGACTTTCACGATGTTGCCTTCACCACCGAGCGGTGATGGTTCGAATTCGGTGAAGCGGTTGACTCCGACCACGATCTGATCACCGTTCTCGATTCGCCGTGTTCGTTCGGCCATGGACTTGACCAGACGACCCTTCAGGGTTTCCACCGCCTCGAATGCTCCACCCAGGTTCATGACGTCGTCGAATTCGGCCCGAGCGGCATCGCGAATGTCGGCAGTGCGAGCTTCGACGACATGCGACCCGTCGAAGATGTCGCCGTATTCGAGCAGGTCGGTTTCATAGGCCAGCACCTGCTGCATCCTCAGACTCCACTGTTGGTCCCAGGGACGCGGCAAACCGAGTGCCTCGTTCCATGCCGGCAACTGGATGGAACGAGCCCGCGCGTTCTTTGAAAGCGACACTGCCAACATTTCGAGCACGATGCGCTGCACGTTGTTCTCGGGTTGTGCTTCGGTGAGACCCAGCGAGTTCACCTGTACGCCGTACCGGAATCGCCGAGCCTTCTCGTCGGTCACGCCATAGCGGTCACGACCTATCTCGTCCCAGAGCTCGGTGAATGCCCGCATCTTGCAGATCTCTTCGATGAAACGGATGCCGGCGTTCACGAAGAACGAAATGCTGCCGAAGACCTGTGGGAATCGATCGTCGGAAACTTGGCCGGACTCGCGCACGGCGTCGAGGACCCCCACTGCCGTGGCCAATGAATAGGCGATCTCCTGTACTGGCGTGGCTCCGGCTTCTTGCAGGTGATAGGAGCACACGTTCATCGGATTCCACTTGGGTGTGTTGTCGGCGCACCAGGCCACCATGTCCACGATCAAACGCCGGGAGGGCCGCGGCGGGAAGATGTAGGTGCCGCGCGACAGGTATTCCTTCACGATGTCGTTCTGCGTGGTGCCGCGTAACGCTCGCCGATCCACACCCTGTTCCTCGGCATTGGCGACGTAAAGGGCCAACAACCAGGCGGCCGGAGCGTTGATTGTCATGGACGTGTTCATCTGATCCGGCGGGATGCCGTCGAGCAGCGCCCGCATGTGGCCGAGATGTGCGACCGGCACTCCGACCTTGCCCACTTCCCCGGCCGCCATCAGCGAGTCGGGGTCGTAGCCGGTCTGGGTCGGCAGATCGAAAGCAATCGACAGACCGGTCTGGCCTTTGGCCAAATTGGTGCGATACAGCTCGTTGGACGCCTGGGCGGTGGAGTGCCCGGAATAGGTCCGCATCAACCAGGGATCGTCGCGGCGGGAAGGCTCAGCCATGAACTGCAGTCTGGCGGGACGAGGGGTGTTTTTGCGTCCGATCCACGAGGCGGAGATATTCCTCTCGGGGTACCTCGATGGCCCCCAGGGAGACGAGATGTGGTGTGCTCCACTGCACGTCGAACACCGTGACTCCCGCAGCTCGGAGCAGTGCGACCAGAGCCACGAGGGCCACCTTGGAGGCGTCGGTGCGGGTATGGAACATGCTCTCCCCGGCGAAGAGACCGTGCACGTGGACGCCGTACACGCCGCCCACCAGAGTGTCGTTGGCGAAGACCTCCACACTGTGGGCCCAGCCGGCGCGATGAAGACGGGTGTAGGCCTCGATGAAGTCCTCGTTGATCCACCCGTGTGGACGACGTGGATCGCCGCAGGCTCGGACGACCTCGGTGAAGCAAGTATCGACGGCGATGCGATAGCGGCGGCAGCTCTTGCGTAGCGACTGCGACACGTGGAAATCGTCGAGAGGGATGATGCCCCGTCGCACCGGACTGAACCACCCGATGGTCGAGTCGTCGAGAGGCATGGGAAAGAGGCCGTGGGCATAGGCCTGCACGAGGGTTCCGATTTGGAGATCGGCTCCCACCGCGACGAGATCGTCGTGGCCGAGGGGAAGGCTGGTGAAGTCCCACGTGCTGGGTGGCAGTGGAGGTTGCGGGCGACGGAAGATGTCGAGTTGGGCGGGAGAGAGAACACCGGACATCACGGCGGTCGCAGTGAGTCTTCCCTCTGCCATCGGGTCACCGACTTTCGGTCATGGACATGTGGCCATTGGAATGATGTGCCTCACGTCAGTAACTGTAGAAGCCGACCTTGGTCTTGCGTCCGAGCTGACCGGCGGCCACCATCCGGCGCAAGGTGGGGACTGCGGCGTAGTTGGGGTCGCGGAATTCGTCGTAGAGAGCATCGAGAATGGCCAGTGAGGTATCGAGTCCGACGAGATCCAGAAGGGCGAACGGGCCCATCGGGAAGTTGCAGCCACCTTTCATGGCTGCGTCGATGTCCTCTTTGGACGCCGTGCCCTGTTCCAACATGCGAACGGCATTGTTGAGATACGGGAAGAGCAGAGCGTTCACGATGAAACCGGCCCGATCCTGCACCTGCACCGGCTGTTTGCCGCATGCCTCGGCGAATGCGGTGGCCGTGGTGATCGTGTCGTCACTGGCCGAGAGCGGACGGACGATCTCCACGAGAGGCATGGCCGGTGCGGGATTGAAGAAGTGGACCCCGCACACCTTGTCCGGACGCTTTGTGCTCATGGCCAGTTCGATGACCGGGAGAGTGGACGTGTTGGTGGCGATGATGGCCGATGGTTTGGCCAGGGCATCCAATTCGGAGATGAGGGACTTCTTGGTGGTCAGATCCTCGACAACGCTTTCGATGATGAGATCGCAATCGGCGAGCGCCTTCAGATCGGCCACCGCCGAGATGCGTCCCTGAATCGCGACACTGTCGTCCTCGGTGAGTCGCCCCTTCTCGACCTGTTTGGCCAAGCCTTTGGCCACCGAGGCCACCATGGCATCAGCAGTCGACTGTTGCCGTGATCGGACGATGACGTTCATGCCGGCACGGGCGACCACTTCGGCCAGTCCGGCGCCCATGATGCCGGAGCCGACCACTCCGACCGTGCGGATCGTGGATGCGGAATGGGACGTGGCCATGGTTACTCCTCGTGTGCCGGAACGTGCCGTGAGCCTAGTTACCAATGGGTAACTCACACCAAGTCGACCCGCACTACCATGCGCACATGGCTGGCATCATCGCTCTCGAAGGTGGCGGACCGTTCCGTCTCCACGACGAATTGGACCGTCGTCTTCTGGCCGAAGTTGGAGCGACCTCCGTGGTGGTTCTGCCGACGGCCGATGCCTTCGAACAACCCGAGGACCTGGTTTCGGCGGCCAGGACCTGGGCCGAGCGCATGGGCATCACTGTCGAGCCGCTGATGGTGATGCGCCGAACCGAAGCCTTCGAGTCCAGGCCCGCCGAGGCGGTCGCACGGGCGCGGGCAGTGTGGTTGGTAGGAGACAATCCGATCCATTTGCGCAGTGTCATGAAGGACACCCTGTTGTGGGAGGCCATCGTGCGACTCCATCGATCCGGTGGTCTGGTGGTTGGGGCCGGTGCTCCGGCATCCGCTCTGTGCGATCCGATGATCGACCCGCGCGGCGGCGCGCTGGCTCTGGGTCTCGGCATGATTCAAGGGATGGCCGTCGTCACGGAATCCGAGCTGGAAACTCCGGACCGACACGCCCGGACCAAGAAGTTGGCCAACGTGCCGCTGGTCTTTCTGCCCTCGTCCTCGGCCGTTCTCCATCGTGATGGTCAGTGGGAATTCGTCGGGCCTCACGAGGTCGAGGGCTCGCTGCCCTGACGACGTCGGTCTGATGACATCGAAATGACGACAGAAACATGAATGCGACCAAACGGCCCGTGCGGCTCGGGGTGATCGGCACCGGCATGATGGGGTGCGAGCACATTCGCAACATCGTGGCGCTCGAAGGGGCCGAAGTCGCGGCCATCAGCGATCCACACGAACCGTCCATCGAGTGGGCGCGAATCGCTCTCGATGGACGAGGATCGCCGCGTGTTCACGCCGATCACCGTGAGCTTCTCGATGCCGGAGGTCTCGACGGGGTGATCGTGGCGTCACCGAATCACACCCACGTGGACGTTCTACGGGACGTACTGGCAAGTGATGTCCATTGTCTGGTGGAAAAGCCCCTCTGCACCAATGTTGCCGATTGCATCGAAGTGGCCGAGCGGGCGGCATCTCGCCCGGCTCTCACGTGGGTCGGTCTGGAGTACCGCTACATGGCTCCGGTGAATGCGCTGTTGGACGTGGTGCGATCCGGTTCGCTCGGTCCACTCAAGATGATGTTCATTCGTGAACACCGGTTTCCGTTCCTGGTGAAGGTGGGGAATTGGAATCGCTTCACGCGTAACACCGGAGGCACTCTCGTGGAGAAGTGCTGCCACTTCTTCGATCTCATGAACCTGGCGGTCGGTTCGCAACCGCGGCGCGTCTATGCCAGCGGAGGCCAGGACGTGAATCATCTCGACGAGACGTACGACGGTGAACGATCGGACATTCTCGACAACGCCTTCGTCATCGTGGATTACGCCAACGGTGTGCGGGCGAGCCTCGAGCTGTGCATGTTCGCCGAAGCAAGCCAGTACGAGCAGGAGATCGTGGTGGTTGGC
>JBMTPW010000039.1:0-10961 GCA_049444115.1 Ilumatobacteraceae bacterium
GCAGTACTGACCAACCGTTGTCGGCATGATTCTCCTCAGATCGGATAGAGCGGGTAGTCGTGGCCGGGCAGCCAGTGTCGGCACACCTCTTTGGTCTTGGCCCAACGGGCGATCAGATCCTCTTCGGTTTGATCGTCGCGCAACTGCCCGAGATCGGTCGGCCGGGGAGCGATCTCGGCCGCCAATGGCCGCAAGGCCTGCAGATCGAAGCCGAACACGTCTGCCGCCGACTCACCCAACATGCGACGGGTCTCGTGCACCGGAATGTCGTGGAACGTGGACTTGAGCGCCTCGAACGTTTTCGGCCAGGTGCCTTCCGGGTGGGGGAAGTCGGTGCCCCAGAGCATGTTGTCGATGCCGATCTCGTAGCGCATGCCGAGTTCGCGCCGCTTCACATTGGCCAACCCGGTGAAACAGTTGCGGTCCACGATGGAGCTGGGCAGCTCCTCCACCTTGCCGGCGAAGGCCCCCTTGCCCAATTTCTCGGCACCTTTCTGCCCCATCCAGAGCCGATCCCAGGACCACAGCAATTGGGGAAGCCACCAGCAACCGCTCTCGGTGACGCACAATTTCAGACCCGGGAAACGATGGAAGACCCCGGACCAGAGCATGAACCACATCGGCCGCGCCGGGAACCAGGTCACCTCGGTGACGTAGATGCCGAGATGATTGTCGTATTGCTCGCGCTCGGCCGAACCCGAATGGGTCACCACCGGCATCTTGTATTCCTGGCAGCGAGCCCACACCGGGTCGTAGCGACGGTCGTGATACGGCGTCTGATTGCACCACCGCGCCGGGATCATGATGGCCCCGAGACCGTTCTCCTTGGCCCAATCGATCTCGGCGAGCACGGCATCCAATTCACCGGTGATGGGCACGAGGGCCACACCGCAGCGACGATTGGGACT
Source organism: Ilumatobacteraceae bacterium (assembly GCA_049444115.1). Taxonomy (GTDB): domain Bacteria; phylum Actinomycetota; class Acidimicrobiia; order Acidimicrobiales; family Ilumatobacteraceae; genus Casp-actino8. The sequence continues at coordinate 909 of JBMTPW010000039.1, forward strand.
GGTGGCCACCAATTCGCTCAACCAACGGTTGTGGGCTTTGGCCCCCGCCAGACCCAATTCGGGATCGAGATCTCCAGACAATCCCAGTCCGGCACCGAAGGGCACCGCCGTGCGGCTCTCCACGGCATCGGCATCGGGGTAGACCACCTCGGCGGCCACACCGTCGGCGTTCAAGGTGAGATCGCGACGAGCGGCGTCCCAGCCGCCGGCCAGTTCTTCACCGAGTTCATCGAACCACTGCTGGGCGAACTTGGAATCACGTACGCCCAGCTTGGTGGACGCTTCGATGAGCGCGGCCTGTTCGGCCAGGAAGCCATCCAGTTGTGGCCAATACTTCTTCTCCAAGTACTGCCGATACTGCGCCGTGGGCAAACCTGCGTGGCTGTCGGCGGCCACGATCACATAGGGATCGTTGACGTCATCGGCACTCACCGAATGCGGTGCTCTCTCGGTCACGGTCATATCGTGGTCTCCGTTCGGATCAGGCGGCGTTCTGCGGGGCGAATGCCGGACACTTGTAGGCCTCGCGCGGAATCTCTCCGGCAGCGACAGGTCGATGCACATCAGCCACCTTCGGACCGAACTCGGCGGCCAATGGCGCCAGCGCGTCCAGATCGAAGCCGTAGAGCGCTGCGGCGTTGCCACCGATCATCATGGCGGTCTCCTCCACCGGCACCGACGCGAACGAAAGGCGCAACGCCAGTTCCGAGTACGGCGAACTGGCTTCCTTGTGCGGATAGTCGGCTCCCCACATGATGCTGTCGAGACCCACCACGTGACGCAGACCCACTTCATTGGGGCGAATGAAACTGGCCCCCAGTTGGCACTGCCGGGCCCAGTACTCACTCGGTTTCAACGAGAGCGCACCCACTACGGCCCGGCCCCATTCGGCTTCCTGGGATCCCGAGGCATGCGCCATGCGATCGAAGAAGAAGTCGAGACGAGCCAGTTCCTCGGGCACCCAGGCGGTGCCCTGCTCGGTGAAGACCACTTGCATGTTCGGATGCCGATCGAGGGCACCGCCGATCACCAGGTGCGTGAAGGCTCGGTGGGCGAACCAGGACACTTCCAACATGAACACGACTGCATCGATGTCGGTGGGCCCCATCGGCGGCGATGCCGATCCGGTGTGATGGTTCACCGGCATCTCCAGTTCCTCGCACACTCGCCACAGGGGTTCGTAGTAGTCCTCGTACAACTGCGGCGCATCACCGCCGGGAGGAGTCCCCGGCAACAACACCCCGCCAGTGAGACCGTTCTCCTTGGCCCACTTGATTTCGGCGACCGAGGCGTCGAGATCCAAGAGGTTGATCTGCACCACACCGGCCCGCTGACCCGGGGTGGCCCGCCAGAAATCAGCCAGCCACCGATTGTGGGCTTGCAGTCCCGCCCACCGTTGCTCGGCATCGTGCGCAGTCATGGCCGGAGGTTGCGTGGTGAGCGAAGACTTCGGATAGAAGGGTGGCACGGTGTTCGGAAAGATCACTTCGGCCACCACACCATCGGCATTCAGATCGCGTTTGCGACGATCCGAGTCCCAGTTACGTGGACCGAGATCACCTTCCAGATCCTCGTACGGGTTCACGAAGGTGGACAACCAGGCATCGAAATCCGCGTGCCATTTCGAAGCCAGGTAAGGGCGGTATTCGCTGATCTCTCCCCCGGCGTGACAGTCCGAGGACACCACGATGTAGCGATCATCCCCCTGGCGATCCGTAGCAATGGCTGGCCTGGTCATCACCGTCCCCCTGCGTTCTTGCGAGACCCTACTATCGACCCTGTGAGGCGACAAGATCGCCGCGGAACAAAGGGGTGGCGATGAAGGACTTCCGAGGCAAAGTGGCCGTGGTGACTGGTGGAGCGAGCGGAATCGGTCGGGCCATGGTGGAGCGCTTCGTGGCCGAAGGCATGAAGGCCGTACTCGCCGACATCGACGAGGCCGCGCTCGACACCACGGTGGCCGAGATTCGTGCCAACGGAGGCGACGTCATCGGCGTGCGCACCGACGTCTCGCGTCTCGAATCCGTGGAGGCCCTGCGCGACGCTGCTCACAGCGCCTACGGTCCGGTGCACGTCTTGTGCAACAACGCCGGAGTGGCCTCGGGTGCATATGGACGTCTCTGGGAGCACGAGATCAACGACTGGCGTTTCGCTTTCAGCGTGCACGTCTACGGGGTGATCAACGGGATCAAGGCCTTCGTGCCCTCGATGATGAATCTCGGATCCGATGGACACGTCATCAACACATCGTCGAACAACGGTGGGTTCGCGCCCATTGCGTCAGCGGCCACCTACGCCACCTGCAAGAGTGCCGTGGTCACCATTTCGGAATGCCTCTTCGGGCAATTGCGCGAGGTCGGCAACGAGCTCGGGGTCTCGGTTCTCTTTCCGAGCGGCAAGACCAAGGGTCTCCTCGACACGGGGATCTGGAAGACCCGCGAACGGCCGGCCGAATACGCCACCGACAAGCCGGTCGACACTGGATCGAAGATGCAGGAGTGGATCAAGTCCATGGAAGCAGCTGGCACACCAGTGGCCTTCACACCGTTGTCGGAGGTCGCCGAGACGGTGATCGACGGATTGCGAAACAACCGCTTCTGGATGGTGGAGGAAGGGCGCTTCGAGGACACCGTGCGGATGCGCAGCGAGGTGATGTTGCGGCGCGCCGACCCCGTGTACCCGCGTGGCTGATCAGCCGATCATTGGGACGACACGCTCGCTCGGAATTCGTAGTCGGCGAGCCGCTGTCGGTCCTCCTTGGACAATTCACTGAGTCGCTCGAGCGTCACATTGCCGATCCGAGCCGTGCAAGCGAACACGTGCGGGTACGGCCCCACCGGAGAACCGGTGTCCATACCGACGTCGAACGTCTCTCCACTCATGGAAAACACCACCGGAATCGTCCGGTCGATTCTGGCCGAGGCCGCTACCCCACCATCGACGGACAGGAACGCAGTACCTCCGGCTCCCAATCCGCCGTCGGACACGAAGTCGACGACGATCTCGTGGCGACCAATCTCCAAGGGTTTTCCGCGCACGAAAGTGAGGTCCCGGCCGAAGGCGTTGTACAGATACACCGGTTCGCCGCGGTCGAGATACAGACTCCAGCCGGCCATGTTGCCGCCCTGACAACAGATCACTCCAAGGTCATGTTCGTCGCCAAGTGTCACATCGGCGGTGATCCGAAACGAACAGTTCTTCAGATTCACGACGACTGGTTCGGGGATGCGAACGTGCGCCGTGGTGTACGTCATCTTGGTACGACCGAGGAGTGCCTGGGGAACGGCCATCTCCGGATCGGCGCGGAAGCCCGGGTCTCGCAATGGGTAGACACCCAGACGTCGAGCCTCGGAATCGAAGACCCTCTGCAACTCGCGCAACCTGTCGGGATGGGTATCCGAGAGATCGACGCTCTGGGAGAAATCATTGGTGATGTCGTAGAGTTCCCACTTCTCCTGCGGGCCGTCGAAGGGCATCGACACGAAGCGCACCCACGGTGGACGGCCGTGAAAACACGACGCCACCCAACCCTGGTGATAGATGGCGCGATTGCCGAGGATTTCGAAATACTGGGTCGTGCGCCGGCTGGGGGCATTTCGATCGGCGAACGTGTAGTTCATGGGAATCCCCTCGACGGAATCCTGTTCGACGCCGGCAACCTTCTCCGGATACGGGATACCGGCAGCGGCGAGAAGTGTCGGGGCGATGTCGATGACGTGATGGAACTGGGTGCGGATTTCCCCGCCAGCATCTATTCCCTTCGGCCACTTGATGGCCATACCGTTACGGGTTCCGCCGAAGTGCGAGGCCACCTGTTTCATCCACTTGAAGGGCGCATCGAGGGCCCAAGCCCAACCGATGTTGAAGTGGTTCTCACAACGAGCGCTCCCGAAGTCGTCGATGTGGTCGATCAGCCAGTGGGGATCTTCGGGAACACCGTTCTGGAACGTTGGCGCCGACCACGCACCGTGCACCGTTCCCTCCGCCGAAGCGCCGTTATCGCCGGTGATGTACACGACCATGGTGTTCTCATCGGCTCCGATGGACGAAAGATGACCGAGCAATCGGCCGATGTGGTGATCGGTGTGGGCGAGGAACGCGGCGAAGACCTCCATGAGCCGCATCGCCACCGGCTTCATCTCGTCCGGGTAGTCCTCCCAGGCCGGAACTCCATCCGGCCGGTCGGTCAACGCCGTACCCGGCGGAATGACTCCTAGTTCCAATTGGCGCTGGTAGATCTCCTGGCGCAAGGCATCCCAACCCCGATCGAACTGCCCGGCGAACCGAGCGATCCAGTCGGGTGGAACGTGATGCGGGGTGTGCACGGCAGGAGTGGGGAGATACAGGAAGAACGGCTTGTCCGGAGCCGTGGCTCGCACGCGATCGATCCAAGCGATCGACTGATCGACGAGATCCTCGGTCAGGTGATAGTCGGATCGATCGCGATACGGGAACACTGGGGACGTCTGGTCGTAGACGGCGGGCTCGTACTGCGAAGCCTCGGCATTGATGATGCCGTAGAAGCGGTCGAAGCCCATTCCCGTCGGCCAACGATCGAAAGGTCCGGCCGGGCCTTGTTCCCAAACCGGAGTCAGATGCCACTTGCCGATACATGCCGTCGCGTACCCGTTCTGGCGCAGGATCTCGGCCACCGTGGCCGAAGATCGCGGGATCACGCTGTCATAGGCCGGGAACGAATTCGCTCCCTCGGGAATTCCACCCATGTGCACCGAATGATGATTGCGGCCGGTCAGCAACGCCGCGCGCGTCGGCGAACACAGAGCCGTGGTGTGGAACTGATTGAACAACAAGCCCTCGTCGGCGATGGCCTGGAACGAGGGCGTCGGCACTGGCCCGCCGAACGAGCTGAAGGAACCGAATCCGACGTCGTCGAGCATGATCAAGACGATGTTGGGTGCATCTGGTGGAGCCGACGATGCAACCAGGCGGCTGGCAGTCGATTCATCGATGGTGCGTCCGATGCGCCCGGAGAAACGTCGCTCCGGACGTGGCAGGTTCGTCACGAGCGAAGGCCCTGATTCTCGAACACGGCCAACAGTTCCACGATCTGGTCTCGGGAGCCGATGATGGTGGCTGCGCCAAGAGCGATGGCATCACCGAGCGACATTCGACCGGAGAGAATCCTGGCCCAGGTCGTCCGCGAAAGAGTGAGCCGGTCGACGGCCTCATGACCGTCCGAAATCACCGAGACGCTGTTCCGGATCTCCAGATCCAATGAAGGCTCCCCATCGAAATCGATCCCGATCACCCGATGCAGCCCGGCAGCGCGCTCGGGATCGAGCATGACGCGGAGGAGCCGAACCGAGTCCCGTGGTGACATGGCCAGAATCTGGCTCTCTCGGAGACGATGCGTGCGGACGCGGGAGAGGTCGGTCGAACCATCCAAGTCGCGAGCGGTGGTGATGCACCAGTTCCGGATGTTCGCAGCCGACGATCGATATCCGACGGCGCGCAAGACATCGGCGAGCCGACGATGGTCGGTCTCCGATGCCCCATGTCGGGCCGCCATCCATGTGGCCAGCTCCATTGCCCAACGCAGATCGTCGCTCGCCACGGCCTCGTCCACCAGCCGGGCGACCTCATCGGGTCCACCGAATCCCTGGACGAGGCGGTCGGCTCGTTCATGAGGTTCGAGGGGAAACAACTTGGCCGGATCGCCATCGAACCAGCCGCGCATCCCGGACATGATTTGCCGAACGTGATGCTCTGCGACCCCATACAACTCAGAGGTCAGATGGTCCTCGTCGCACGACGGAGGTAGCGACACGGTGGAGGCGATTTCATCCGAGGTCAAGCCTTTGTTCATTCCTCGTACGGTTTGATCCCAGAGAAATTGGATCGAGTCGCGATCTGCGGTGACTCGCCGACGGATCTCGTCGGCCCCAGAAATCGGTGGACCATGGGTCCCCACCAAGTGCTCCGGTGCCAGGCCAAGGATGTGATCGATTCCGTTCACGAGAACCTGTGGATCGCGGTACTCCTCGCCACGAATGGCGAAGATGTTGAACAGCACTGGCCATACGATGTTGTGAACACAGGTGGAGATGTCCGGGAACCACAACGTCACCGAATCATCGGCATCCGACGGGGCATGCGTCACCTCGACTCTCAATCCGGCTATCGAAGTGGATTCACCGCCGTGCCACTCGACTGTCGGAGGTACGAAACCATCGGTGAAGGGATGGTGGGCCGGATTGCGATAGAAGAGGCCAAGTCCCATGCTCACGACACCATCGGGTCCGTCAAGGGGCATGGAAGTTCCGAACTGGTACACCAACCCCCGGGAATAAGCGGGGCCGATTTCCGACATGGCTCGCCGTCGATTGAACGGGATCCGAACATGGCCGTGAACGGGCATCTCATGTCCGGCATCCCGAAAGATCTCCTTCGTCCCACTGACGTAATGGAAATGCGTGTAGACGACGGCGACGACAGGCCGTTTCGTCACCTCCCGCAGATCGACCAGTGCTGATCGCATCTCTTCTTCGGACTCTCCGGTATCGATGGCGATGATTCCATCCGGAGCATCGATGAAGGTCTGGTTCGACAGACCGTTGCCGACCAGTGACCACACTCCGTCTCGGACCTGATACAGACGCCGCTCGAGACGGTGAACGTGTTCGAGCGCCCTACGGTGGACGAGTTGGCCTCTCTCGGCGACCACGACGGCGCTCGGGTCGGTGTCGAACGATCTCATGATCCCCCTTCCTCGACCCGTGGTCTGCCCCCAGCGAGACGGCAGAACCTAGTGGATGTCGTCAGCCGATCGCCACCAGAGCGGCGTTCACGATCTGTTCGGGGTGCAGGTCGAAGAGTCCGTAGACATCGGAGATGGTTCCACTCTGGCCGAATTCGTCGACACCGATGGGATGCACCCGGGTACCGAACACCCCTCCCAACCACGACAAGTGATGACTGGCGGCATCATGCGCGGTGACGATGGGCAATGAGCGCTCAGAATGCCCGATGAGTGCGGCCAGGTGGAACGATTCCTCGGCCGACCGAGCCGTGCGCCCCGCGGCGCGCAGTTCGGAGCGCCACTCGCGATAGAGACGATCCGAACTGGTGAGATCGAGCACCACCACACCGATTCCTTCGGCCTCGAGCAACGTTGCGGCTTGCAGCACTTCGGGCACCACCGGGCCACAGGTGGCCAGCACGACCTGCTTCTCACTCGCGGACTCGTACAGCCGATAGCCACCGCGCAGCACGTCGTGACGGAGGCGATCCCCACCGAGACGTTCTTGCGCAGCCAGGAACGGCGTTTGATCGATGGGGCGCGTGGTGAGGCGCAAGTACAGACTGGAGCCAGCGGGATCGGCGAGTCTCGTGATGCCGTCACAGAGCAACCAGTCGAGAGCCTGGGCGTACGCCGGTTCCACGTAGGTGAGTCCGGGAAGCTCCAGACCTATGGATGGGGTGATGGAACTCTGATGAGCACCGCCCTCGGGAGCAAGCGTGATCCCAGCCGGAGTCCCGACGACCACGAACCGTGCCCCGTTGTAGAGGGCATAGATGAGTGCATCGAGACCTCGACACACGAAGGGGTCGTAGACCGTGCCTATGGGCACCAGGTGCTGACCGTGGAGTTCATGCCCGAGTCCGAGGGCGTGCAACATCAAGAAGAGATTCATCTCGCTGATGCCGAGTTCGATGTGATGTCCAGCGGCAGTCTGTTTCCAACGCAGGAGCCGCCCCTCGCCCAAGAAGTCCTGAGGTTCCTCGGGATTGAAGACGCCGGTCTTGTTGATCCAACCACCCAGGTTGGTGCTGACGCTCACATCGGGTGACGTGGTGACCGTGCGCTCGAGAACTTCCGGAATCTCGGCCAAACGCGCCAACAAACGACCGAAGATTTCTTGGGTGCTGGCGGTCTTCGCACCGGCGGCCGCGCCGAGGGATACCGGAATCGGCAACGGGGGCCGCGCCGGCAGAGTGCGATTGTTGAGTTCGCCACCGGTGGCCGCACACAGACGCCCTTCGGGCGACTCCGGCTCGAAACGATCCCATTCGGTGTCGAGGGTCAATCCGAGCGACGAGCGGAACTCGTCCACTTGGTCGCGACTGAGCAGGGCCGCATGATTGAGCGGATCACCAGCGATGGGTAGTCCCCAGCCCTTGACGGTGTAGGCGAAGACCACACTCGGACGATCGGTGACCAGATCACAGGCCCGATAGCTCTCGATCAACCGAGCAATGTCGTGTCCGCCGAGGTTCTGCACCAATAGATGCAGATCCACATCGGGGACATCGTCGATGAATTGCTTCACTGCAGCATCGGCACCCTGGAGAAACTTCTCACGCAGTTCGCGACCGGTGAACGCAAAGAGCGATTGATACTCCTCGTTCGACATGTCGTCGATGTGGTGGCGCAGTACATCCCCTCCTGGACGGGCGAAAGCCTCCTCCAGCCGATGGCCGTACTTCGCTTCGACGACGTGCCAGCCAGCCCCGTCGAAGAACTCCATCAACTTCTTGATCTTCTGACCAGGAATGACGCGATCCAGACTCTGTCGATTGGTGTCGACGATCCAGGTCACGTTGCCGAGGCCCTGCAGGGCCGGGTCGGTGATGGCTTCCCAGATGTTTCCTTCGTCCAATTCGGCGTCGCCGGCGAGGGCAATGAAACGCGCCCCGGCGCTACTGCGCGACGACCCGAAATGTGATTCGACGTAGCGGCGCACCGCAGCGGCGAAGAGTGGAGCCACCACACCCAGACCCACCGAACCGGTGGAGAAGTCGGCCACATCGGGATCCTTGGTTCGGCTGGGATAGGCCTGCAAGCCACCAAGGGAGCGCAGCCGCGTCAGGTAGGACCGATCCAATTCGCCGGTGAGGTATTTGATGGCGTGGTACACCGGCGAGGCGTGAGGTTTGACGGCGACCTTGTCCTCTCCCGAGAGATGCGCGAACCACAGCGCGGTCATGATGCTGACCATCGAGGCCGATGAAGCCTGGTGTCCTCCGACCTTGATCTCGCCCGGCGCACGATCGTGATTGGCGTAGTCGATCATCCGAGTCGCCAACCACAACAGGCGCCGCTGCACCGACTCCAGAGTGGCGATGTCGGGTGAGGTCACGACTCGAGTCTGACACGGCCCACTCTTTGGTTCAGCCCTGGCCCGGGATCAGGGCTTTTGCCGTCGGTACTCCAGTTCCTCTTGAACGTGCCGGAGGGCTTTGCGGGTGAGATGAAGTTGGAACCCCGGGCCTTGATAGCCCCGCTTGTCCTCCGGAAGAGGGGGCGGCGTGCGCTGCCACCAGCGCTTCTTGTGGAGGGCCTTCAATTCCTTTTCACGTCGGGCGACGGCGGCCGACAGCCGATCGAATTCAGCCATCAACGCCTCGTCGGAGGCAGTGGCCAATCGATCAGCCGTGGTCTGGGCTGCACCGGGGGTGGGTTTGGTCGACTCGGCCATCATGGCCTTGTACCGGTTCGGGTGATGCAGCATGTCCAATGATCCTCTCTCGACTGTCGCCCAAATGAACGACTCCCGATGTGTATCAGGACGGTGTGGGAGAGTTGCTGAGAATTCCGTCCGACCCGGACAGCACCCTGCGACTCGGTTCACCGGCCACTTCTAGGATGCGGCCATGTCCGGAAACGACCTCGCCTCCATCAAAGCAGCCGCCACAGCCCTCAGCCCCTGGGCCCACTTGGCCACGGTCGGGAAAGATGGCCGACCCGATGTGGTCCCTGTGCATCCCTGTTGGGAGGGAGACATCTTGTGGATCATGGTGGGCACCGAGTCGGTGAAGACCAAGAACGTGCGCCACAACCCCCACGTCGCCCTGCATTGGCAGGTCACCGAGAAGGGGGACGGCGTGGAGATGTGGGGAACGGCCTCGGTGTTCGCAGATCTCGACACCAAACGGCGTCTCTGGAACGGTGTCTTCGACTACGACTTGAACCTCTTCGCTCCCGGCGGACCCGACAATTCCCCCGACACCGGGTTCATGCGCGTGGATGTGGAGCGTGCGCTGCATCTGCCCGCCTACGGCATGGGCGGCCGTTTCGAGTGGAAAGCCTGA
>JBMTPW010000040.1:0-10900 GCA_049444115.1 Ilumatobacteraceae bacterium
CGTCATGATTCTTCCGGCCGATGTCGAGCCGGTGACTCACTCGGTGTCGTCGACCGGAGACATCACCATCGCCAACGGAATTCTCTCCTGCACGATTTCGTCCGATGGACGACTGAGGAGTGTGGTGGTCGCGGCCACCGGTCGGGAGGTGATCGGACCGGATGAGGCCGGACGGCTGCAGGTGCGTCGGGACACCCCGGCGGAATACGACGCCTGGGACATCGACCGGTACGACGCCGACGCCGGAGCGGTCGTTCTGACTGCCCCGGAGCCCTCGTTCATTCTTCGGGCCGACCCTGCGACGGTTCAAGTCGCAACATCCTTCGCTCACAACGATTCGAGGTTCCGGCTCCTGTGGTCGCTGAGCGCCGGATCATCACGGCTCGATCTGCGTCTCGAAGCCGATTGGCGGGGGTCGGAGGAACGACTGCAATGGACGGTCCCGATCGATGTGATGGCGCGGGACGCGCTGTGCGGCATTCAATTCGGACACGTTCGCCGGCCGCGACACGCGAATACGTCGTGGGATCTGGCCCGCTTCGAAGTATGCGCCCATCGTTATGTGTACGTCAGCGAGCCGGGGTGCGGAGTGGCCCTCCTTGCAGATGGTCCGCGTGGTTACGACATTCGCGGTCGGAACCTGTCGTTGACACTTCTGCGGGCTCCGCGATTTCCCGATCCGACCTGCGATCTCGGATCGCACTCGATCGAATGGAGTCTCTTGGTCGACTCCGGCGAGGGAAACGTGTCGGCAGTGGAGGAGGAAGCAGCGCGCGTGGCACACCCGATTCGACTGAGCGGGCGATCGCTCGTGCGCAGGGAGGAGTCCATTGCGGTGACGGCACCGGGTGTTCTCGTCAGTGCGGTCAAATTGGCCGCCGACGGATCCGGAGATCTGGTCGTGCGTATCTGGGAGTCTCGCGGGGCTCGTTCCCGAGGGACCATGACCGTGAGGTGGCGCACCGGGCCGGCACGACGCTGCGACGCCCTCGAACTTCCCCTCGCCGAAAACGACGACACGTCATCGGTGGCCGGGGACGATGGACGGAGCGAATGGACGGCGGGCGTCGGTGGTGGGACCATGGAGTTGGATATGCGACCGTTCGAAATTCGGACCTATCGCCTCACCTGATGACTCGACGATGACGAAGCCTGCTCCGACACTGGTGTACGACGGAGACTGCGCCTTCTGCACGCGTTGTGTGGAATGGATGAGACGGAGAATCCGCCGCCTCCCGATCGTCGTGCCGTGGCAGCGTGCCGATCTGGAGTCCCTGGCCCTGAGCCCGGCCCAATGCGAAGTCGCGCTGCAATTCGTGGACCGGGCAGGTCGGATCAGCTCCGGCGAGCGAGCCGTGGCCCGAGTTCTGATCCACGCCGGCCGAGGCTGGAAATTCTTCGGGTTTCTGATTCTCGTACCAGGTATTCGGCATTTGGCCGGTCTGGTGTATCGATGGGTGGCCCGCAACCGCCATCGGCTGCCCGGGGGGACCGCTTCTTGCGGGATTTCCACGGCCGGTTCTGCTTCCGAGATGGAGAATCCCACCGACCGGGGATAACAATGAAGCCATGACGTCCCGACGCGAAGAGTGGCAGCAGGCTTTCGAGGCGTCGGCTCTCCGTCAGGATTCCTTCTCCACCATGTCGGGGATTCCCCTCGAGCCGGTCTACGGACCCGACGATGGCGATTTCCCGGGTCAGTTTCCTTACACGCGCGGACCCTACGCCTCGATGTACCGCTCGAAGTTGTGGACCATGCGAATGTTCGCGGGATTCGGGACGGCGGTCGAGACCAACCAGCGATTCAAGGAAATCTTGAAAGCCGGAGGGGACGGATTGTCGACGGCCTTCGACATGCCCACGCTTCTGGGACTGGATTCCGATGACCCCATGTCGCTCGGAGAAGTCGGACGTTGTGGTGTGGCCATCGACACCCTGGCCGACATGCGGGATCTCTTCGCCGACATCGATCTGGCCTCGATCACCACCTCGATGACCATCAATTCTCCGGCGGCGGTCGTTCTGGCAATGTTCGTCGCTCAAGCCGAACAAGCCGGCATCCCCCGCGCCCGATTGGGCGGCACGCTCCAGAACGACATCTTGAAGGAGTACCAGGCCCAGAAGGAGTTCGTGTTTCCGCCGCGGCAGTCAATGCGACTGGTGCGGGACACGGTGGCCTTCACGGCGGCCGAGATGCCTCGCTGGAATTCGATTTCCATCTCCGGGTATCACATTCGTGAAGCGGGGTCGACGGCGGCCGAGGAATTGGCCTTCACGTTGGCCAATGGCTTCGCCTATGTCGAATTGGCTCGTCAGGCCGGATTGCCCGTGGACGCCTTCGCGCCGCGACTTTCGTTCTTCTTCAATGCCCACATCGATTTCTTCGAGGAAATTGCGAAGTACCGTGCAGCGCGACGGATCTGGGCCCGCTGGATGCGCGACCGCTACGAGGCGAACGCGGAACGATCGCTGCAGCTTCGCTTCCATACCCAGACTGCTGGAGTGTCCCTCACGGCCCAGCAACCGGAAGTCAACATTGTTCGGACGGCCATCGAAGCACTGGCCGGAGTCCTCGGCGGCACCCAGTCCTTGCACACGAATTCGATGGACGAGGCTCTGGCTCTTCCCACCGAGCGGGCGGCCCGGATCGCGCTTCGTACTCAACAAGTCATCGCCTACGAGACCAACGTCGCCCACGTGGCCGATCCCCTCGGCGGCTCTCATTTCGTGGAATCCTTGACCGACGAAATGGAGCGGCGCGCCGAAGAGATCTTCTCCAGTATCGACGAATTCGGGGGCGGTTCGATGCTCGAAGGATGTATCAAGGGGATCGAAGAGAACTGGTTCCAGGGCCGTATTGCTGACAGTGCCTACGAACTGGAGCGGTCGTTCAATCGGGGTGAACGCATCGTCGTCGGCGTCAATCGTTTCCTGGAAGGGAACGACGAGGCCGACCTCGACATCCTGCGCATCACCAATGAGGACGAGAGCCGCCAGCGGGAGCGGCTGGCGTCGGTGAAGAAGGACCGCGACGAGAACGCGGTGTTCGACGCCCTCGATCGCCTGGCCAAGGATGCGCTCGATCCCGAAGTCAATGTGATGCCGGCCTTGATCGCGGCTTCGCAGGCCTACGCCACAGTCGGCGAAATGATGAACACCATGGCCGGCGTCTTCGGTCGTCACGTCGAGGTTCCGACGATTTGAGCGGCGTATCAGCGACGATGACGTTGCCGTTCAGAGCGCGTCCGTCGAATGGTTCGTCGCTCGGTGAGGAATGAGGTTGGGATGGATCACGACGCTCTGAGAGTCCTGGTGGCCAAAGTCGGGCTCGACGGTCACGATCGAGGGGTCAAAGTGGTGGCCCGACTTCTGCGCGACGCCGGGATCGAAGTCATCTATACCGGCCTCTTCCAGACCCCCGAAACCGTGGCGGCGGCCGCGGTCGACGAAGATGTGGACGTCGTGGGTCTGTCGATGCTCTCGGGTGCGCACATGACCTTGGCGCCGCTGGTGGTCGATGCCATCCGCTCCCGTGGCGTCGACATTCCGGTGGTACTCGGCGGAATCGTGCCTCCCGACGACATGGAAGCACTACGCGCCGCCGGAGTCGCCGAAGTTCTCGGTCCTGGAGCCGGCGGTTCCGCGGTGGTCGAAGCGGTGCGTCGGGCCGCAGCCCGGGCCAGCAGTCGCTGACGCGTGCCGGAGTGGCTACTGCAGGCCGTGCAACGCTCCGCCGTCGAGGGGAATCGCCGAGCCGGTGATGAATTTGCAGTGCTCGGAGCAGAGAAACGCCGCCACTCGTCCGAAATCATCGGGATCACCGAGTTTCCCCGCGGGCACCGACGCGGCCAACGCCGCGGGATCGGAATAGATGGCCGACAGGCGATCGGTCAGGTGGAGACCGGGCTGCAGCGAATTGACCGTGATGCCGTGTGCGGCAACTTCACGCGCCACCGTTTTCAGAAAGCCGGTGACGCCGGCACGGGCGGTATTGGACAGGATCAGCCGGTCGATCGGTTCGCGTACCGATGACGAGGTGATGGCCACGATCCGACCCCATTGTCGTTCCTGCATGCCCGGCACCACGGCCTGACACATGGCCACTGTCGAGAGCAGGTTCAGTTCCAAAGCCGAGCGGTACGCGTCGAACGGGGTCGACGCGAAGTTTCCTGGTGGTGGACCCCCCGCGTTGGCGATCAGGATGTCGATCGCACCCATTGCTGTGGACGCCTCGTCCACCATGCGGGCCACCGCTCCTGGATCGCTCACGTCGGCCGCGATTGCGAAGACCCGTGTTCCCGATGATGTCGAGATACTGGAGGCGGCTACGGAGAGTTTCTCCGCTGATCGAGCCACCAAGGTGACGTCGACACCTTCTGCCGCCAAAGCCTTGGCCGTCGCCAGTCCGAGACCGCTCGACGCTCCGGTGACCAGAGCCTTCCTACCGCGGAGGCCGAGATCCATGTGCTCTCCTTCGTCATCGAGCCGTATCCCACGGCCTGCGCCTGGCTAGTTGCCGGGCCGAGTGTATTCGGCCAGGACGCGTCGCAAGCGTCCGTCGGGTGAAGGTCGCGCCCCGATGTGTTCGATCACCCAGGCCGAGACCCGCGTGGCGAACTGAGCGGCTTCGATGGCCGGGGCGCCGGCAAGATAGCGAGCCAAGAAAGCCCCTGCAAAGGAATCGCCTGCACCGGTGGCATCGACGAGATTGTTCGTAGCCGGCGGCACATGAGTTGCGACGTCGCCGTCGTAGACCAGCGCGCCGTCGGCATCGAGTTTCAGCACGATCAGAGACCCGGGAAAAATGTCGGTCAGTTGGCGAGCCATATCCGACGGGTCGGTGGAACCGGTGAGCACCTGCCCCTCTTCCTTGTTCGGCAGCACGATGTCGATTGCCAGATCGGAGGTGCAGGCGATGAACGCGTCCACCCCCATTTCCTGGATCATCTGGAACGACCCGGGATCGAAGGAGAGCGATGCGCCGGCATCGCGTGCCAGCCGCGCTGCTTGTCGCGCTGCCGAACGCGGCGGATCGGTGAAGAACGACCAAGCTGTCAGGTGCAGGTGACGTGAGGCGACGATGGCGTCGGTCGGAAGTTCGGATGACATCAGATAGAAGTCTGCGCCGTGCCCCGACACCATCGATCGTTGACCCGTGTGATCCACGAACACTGCGACCGATCCGGTGGAGTGGGCTTCGGTCTCCACCAGATGCGCGAGAACACCTTCACGTTCGAGATCCTCGAGGGCCAGTTGGCCGAATCGGTCACGACCCACCTTGCCGACGAACCGCGTGGTCAGAGCAGCACGGCTGGCCCAAACGGCGACATTGGCGGCGCTGCCTCCAGGAGTCAACATCACCTCGCCGAAGGTGTCGCCGCCGCGCAGCAATTCGGTGTTGGTTCGGATGAGAACGTCCCAGGCGAAATCGCCCAGTACACAAAGTGGCACGACCGGAGTGCGTGAAGCACCTCCGGTGTCGTCCACGACAGCGCGACCGTCGTTGGATCGGTCGAAGGCGTTTCCCATGCGTCGGAGGGTATCTGCGAGACTGGAACGATGACGTCGAGCAGTTCGTTCCCGACCGGCTCCTCGGATGCAGTTGACGAGCGTTGCGATGACGATCATGTGGAACGATCTGCGGGAGGTCCCACGGTGCTCGGTCCGGCCGTCGTCGTGGCCCTGGCAGCGGTGTGGATCATCTGGGGCTCCACGTATTTGGCGATCAAGATCGGTCTCGAAACCATGCCCCCGTTCTTCATGCAGGGCACTCGGTTCGTGGCGGCCTCGGCCATCATGCTGTTCGCCTTGCGCTTGCGAGGAGTCCCATGGCCCACGGCGCGCCAGACGCGCAATGCCTGTTTCATCGGTGCGTTGCTCCTCGTGGGCGGATTGGGAATGGTGACGCTGGCCGAGGATCGCGGCGTCGAGACCGGGCTCGTGGCGACGATCATCGCCATTCAGCCGATGTTGATGTCCCTGTGGGGTGGGTTCTGGAGGATTTGGCCCCGGCGGATCGAATGGGTGGGAATGTTCGTGGGCCTCGGGGGAGTGGCGATCTTGATGTCCGATGACGGCCTTGCAGGATCCTGGAACGGCATCGTTCTGGTCTTCGTTGCGTGTCTCTCGTGGAGTTTCGGATCCGCGCTCAGTCGACGCATCGACATGCCAGCGGGCTTCATGGCCACGGGAATCGAAATGGCCGCCGCAGCGGTTCTCTACATGACCATTTCGGTTCTTTCATCCGAGAACATCGAGGTTCCGAGCGCCCGCAGTATCGCCGCCGTGGCATATCTCGTGATCTTCGGGTCGATCGTCGCCTTCACGGCTTTCACCCATCTCATCGGCAACGTCTCAGGATCGTTGGCCATGTCGTACGCCTATGTGAATCCGGCTATTGCTGTCCTTCTCGGGGTGCTCCTCAGCAACGAATCCCTCTCTGCCAACATGGCCGTGGCCCTGCCATTTATACTTCTCGGGGTGGCCATCGTGACCAATGCCTCGCGTTCTTCCGCGGCGGCGACCGTCGTCGTGCCCGAACTCGGAGATCGTCGATGAAGCGGAGCGCACCGTTCCTGCTCTCGTTGAGTTTCTTGGCGCTGGTTGCGTGTGGCGGTGATTCGGCATCCTCGGAATCCTCGACGAGCGCGTCGGCGTCCTCGACGGCCGCACCCGTCACGAACGGGGCCACGTCGCCGTCGACCGATGCGGCGTCCACCCAGCCGCCAGCGGTTGCGGTGGAAGGTCTTGTCGAGTCCTCGTACGACATCGACGCAATCCAAGGTCCGGTGGTGCTCTGGTTCTGGGCACCTGGTTGAAGTAGTTGCAATGCCGAAGCCCCCTCGGTCGAGGAGGCCAACTCCCTGTACGGTCGCTCCGCTGGTGGTCCGGTCACGTTCCTCGGTGTGGCCTGGAACGGTTCGCGCCAAGCGATGCAGGATTTCGTCGACCGTCACGGTCTCACGTTCCCGAATCTGGTCGATGTCGGTGGGGACGTCTTCGCACGGTATGGCGTTCCCTACCAACCGGCATGGGTCTTCATCGACGAACGCGGGACGGCCACGCGAGTCCAGGGAAGCCTCGATGCGGAATCCTTGCGAACCTACATCGACGACCTGATCAACTGATCTGCTTCACTCGAGAGACCAGGTTTCTGAACTCGTCGTCTCGATCCATCATCGGATCGGGTGGTTGAAGAACCAATGCCTGTGCCAGTCCGCCGAACCACTCGGCGAGAACTCGTGGCAGGTCCAGCCATGTGGCCAACGGCAGGAGGGTGGTCATCATGTCATCGGTGAGCAACGTGCGCAGACGGTCCCATTCTCCGGTTCGCGTCATCGTCTGTAGATCGCGTCCGACTTCGGACCAGTCGAAGAGTTCCAGCGTGCGTCGATAGGCCGGAGTGGAATAGAGAAACGCCAGAACGGCGCGTTGCTCCTCCATGCTGCGTTGAACATCGGCATCGGTCGGACCGCTGATGAGCGGACTGGCGGCAGTGATGACGACTGGTGGTTGGGATCTGGCACGCGATGAGTCGTGCAGTCGAGGAATCACCTCGCTGGTGAGGAATCGCGGATGCGAGTTCGTGGGGTGGGTCACGTACCAATCGGCGCAACGACCGGCCAAGTCCACGGACCTCGGATTGACGCCGCCAAGAAGCACCTCGGGGCCGTCGTGGGGGAGGGGTCCAGGAGAAAAGAACGGCTGCAGACGATCGAGGCGATAGTTCGTCGTGTCCACCCGTAATGGTTCTCCGGTCTGGAAACTCCTCCAGCAGGCCCGGACAGCATGCACGTAATCCTCCATCCGCACGATCGGGTCCGTCCACGGCACTCCGAAACGACCCTCGATGTTCTGTCGGATCTGCGTTCCCAATCCCAATCCGAACCGTCCGTCGCTCATCCGGGACAGATCCCAGGATTGCAGGGCGAGCAACATCGGACTCCGTGGAAAAGCCAGCGTGAGACTCGTCTGGATACGCAAGGTGTCGGTGTGCTCCAGTGCCAGTAGGGCAACGGCCATCGAGTCGTGGATCGTCTCGGGAATGTGCAGGACGTCGAAGCCGAGGCTTTCGACGCGGCGGGCATACGCCCCGACCGAGTGGAGCGAGAGGCGGTCGCTCATGCCGGCGACCACGATCATCGGCTCTGCTCCAAGGCTTCTTCCAGGAGAGCGAAGAAGATCTCGGGAGAGGTCTCGCACTTCTCCAGATCCTCAGCGGTCATCAGAGGTTCCACCGAGCCATCGAGCCGTTCGAGATAGACCGCAGGTGCCCGGAAGTCCTCGTGTTCCAGGACCGGACGGGGGGCATCGTCGAGATGTGCGAGGTGCACGTCCACCTTGTGGCGGGCGGAGAATTCCACCGAGCACTGCTCCCAGGACGATCGCTTTTTCACCGCTCCATGGGTGATGTCGCACAGAGCACAGTGTCGACCGGTGAATGTTCGTCGCAACAGGTAGGCGATCTCCCCGCGCAGGGTGCCCTCGGCGTCGTACACGCCGATGACCCGTGTGATCGGCGAAACCGGTGACGACACCGAAACATCGTGCCACAGCGAGGCGGCCGAACGACATCCGGTGCGTCGGCAAAAGTCCAGTTCAAGGGCCCGACTGGGATCGTCCCGGGAGTTTCGAGCGGAAATCCTCAAGATCGCCTCCTGCTTTGCCGAAACAACTCCTCGTGAAGAAGTCCATCAAGTTTCTTGCTCGCACCGCTCTCGTCTCGCTCTGTTCGGCCACCGCTCTCGGCGTCGTGGGTGCTCCCGGTGCCATGGCGCTCTCGACTTCGAGGGTTCCCACGGTTTCGATTGCGAAGGGACTGCTCTACACGATCCAGGCCAATGACTCGCTCATCGGTATCGCCAAGCGCGTCAATGTCACACTCACCGAACTGCTGGCGGCCAACGGATTCACCAAGACAACGGTCATCGTTCCTGGTCAGGTCATCAAACTGCCCGATCACGCCACCTCTCCCTCGGCGAGCTCCTCGGCCCCATCGGCCACGTCGTACACGGTTCGAAAGGGTGACTCGTTGAGTGGAATCGCCGCCCGCGTCAAAGTGTCTCTGCCCGCCTTGTTGAAGGCCAACAACTTCACGAAGTCCTCGGTGATCCAGCCAGGTCAGGTCATCCAGTTGCCCGGTGGTGCTGTTGCCCCCGAGACGTCGGTGGCTTCGTCGACGTCGATCGATGCTCCTGCGACTCAGTCATCGGCGAAACTGGAGAGCTACAAGGTTCAAGCCGGTGATTCGCTGATCCGAATCGCCTCGCGTGCCAAGGTGTCACTCGCTGACTTGTTGAAGGTGAACAACTTCACGAAGTCTTCGGTGATTCGTCCCGGACAGGTCATCAGTCTGCCCATCGGGGCGGCGACGCCCTCGACGCGGGTCCAGTCGATGATCGACTTCGCCAAGGCTCAGATCGGGAAGCCGTATCTCTTCGGGTCGGCCGGGCCGAACAGCTACGACTGCTCCGGTCTCGTGCGGGCGAGTTTCGCCAAAGTTGGTGTGTCTGTTCCGCACCAGAGTCGACTCCTGGCAACCATGGGTACCGCAGTGGATTGGAAGAACTCTGCGATTCAGCCTGGAGATTTGATCTTCACCTACTCCGGTGGCAACACCGCACAGATCGGTCACGTGGCCATCGCCATCAGTGCCACTGAAATGGTGGAAGCCCTGAGCCCTGGGAAGAACGTCAGCATCTCGAAGATTCCGAGCAAGGATCGCATCGTCGAGGTTCGCCGGCTGCTCTAGTCGATGTTTTCGTCCCGGCAGGCGCGCCCAGCGCGTCAGCTCCTCGGGGAGCATCCCCGGAACCACAGATCCGGCGTGGTAACCAGTGAAGATGAAACCAATACTGATTCTTCGTCTGACGATCCTGGTGGCCGCACTTGCAAGTTTGGCCATGAGCGTCTGGCTGTTCTTCGCCAGTGATGGCGACTCGGACAAATTGAACGGCATCTACGTGGGAACCTGGGTTCCATCGATCCTGGCTCTTGGTGCGTTCCTCGCCGTCACTCAACAAAAGGGCAAGTGACATGGGTCAAGGAGCGTTGTTCGCCTTCGGTGGCGTCATTTTCTTCGTCGTGGTTCTCGGGGGGTTCCTGTACGCAGCCGGTTCCCTTCGCGAGGCCGCTGAGAGTTCGCGCTGACGAACGTCGACGTCCCAGAACCCCCGAGCAGATGACGAATCGGTAGGCGACGTAACGCAACTGGTGCTCGAAGGTGCGGTCGCAGGGCACGGGAACTGGAGCGGGTGACGGGAATCGAACCCGCATAGCCAGCTTGGAAGGCTGGAACTCTAGCCATTGAGCTACACCCGCAAATTGCGGAGCGAAGTGTACTCCCCGCATGCGTTTTCTGACCATGGTTCGGTGTTCTTCGGGTGCGTGTGGGAAGCAGAGATCCGTTGCCGGTCCGAGAGACCGGGGGTGCTAGTTTCGAGGTGGCCAGCAGGTGAGCACGGTGCATTCGGGGAGGCCGTCGTGACGTCGACAGAGCAAAGTTTGTCCACCCATCAGGGGGGAACGGTGCTCGATGTATCCGAGGTGACCGTGACGTTCGGCGGCATCGTTGCCCTCGATGGACTGACCTTTTCCATCCAACGCGGTCATATTTGCGGCCTCATCGGTCCGAACGGTGCCGGCAAAACCACCATGTTCAATGTGGTGAGCCGGATCTACGACCCCACCCAAGGTTCGATCACCTACGAAGGACAGGATTTGCTGCAGGTTCCGGCCCACGGCATCGCCAGGTTGGGTATCGCTCGCACCTTCCAGAACCTGGCGCTGTTCCCGACCATGTCATTGCTGGAAAACGTCATGGTTGGCGCTCACAGTCAGGGCAAAGTCGGATTCGTGCGATCCATCTTGCGTCTGGGGGCCGCCAAGGAGAATCGCGAAA
>JBMTPW010000041.1:0-10920 GCA_049444115.1 Ilumatobacteraceae bacterium
CAAATGGTTCGTGGGCTCGTCGAGTACGAGAACATCCCAGTCCTCGGCCAAGAGTGCAGCCAGAGCCACCCGCTTGATCTGTCCCCCCGACAATTGATCGGTCGGCGTATCGAGGAACCGAGTCATGCCCAAGCGATCGAGCATGGCCTCTGTCTCCCAGCCCGGTCCGATGACCGATCGCACCGAGCCGCTTCCCAGTACCGGATTCTGAGGAAGAAATCCGAGGCGTGTGCCGCGCCCACGGCGAACCTCGCCTGCTTCGGGAGCGCCTTGTCCGGCCTTGATCCGCAGCAAAGTGCTCTTCCCGCACCCGTTCATGCCGACCACTCCCACTCGATCGCCGCGATTGACGGTCAGGTTCACCGCAGAGAAGAGGGGGCGCATCGGCCGGGACATCGCTAGACCCTGGGCGTCGAGCACGATCACGCCCATCAATCTACGAGCGCTTGCGATGATCAGGACTTCCGTCCCGGTCTTCCGGACCGATCGGGCCAACGGGACGATGGCGTACCGACCTAGGGTGAGGCACCAGTTCGGAGACGGCCGAACGGAAGCATCAACATCGAGGAGGCACACATGTCCGATCATTCGGAACCGTTCGTCGTGGTGGCGATCACTCAACACGAGGCCCGGGTCTGGTCAGCAGGCCTCGACAAGAACTCCAAACCCGAGAAAGTTCATGCTCCCGAACACGAAGGTCGTCATCATCATCAACGCCAAGCGCGTCACCACTTGAGTCATCAACACCAGCAGGACGATCACACGTACTACGACGCCGTCGCCGCTGCGGTCGAAGGGGCACGCGAAATACTCATCGTCGGGCACGGCAAAGGCAAGGCGAATCACATGGTGCGGCTGGTTCAGCATTGGGAACGTCGTCACCCCCAGATCGCCAAGACCGTTGTCGGGGCCATCGACAGCGATCTGCCGTCCTTATCGGAAAACCAGATCCTGGCGGTGTCACGGGAATGGTTCGACCACTATCACGAGTGGGGTTTTTGATTGGTCGCCTCTTCAGCGATCACCGGAGACATTCGGTGTCCTCCGACTTCGCGAACGATCGATCCGACGGCCAAGAGTCCGAGGGCCAAGAGGACCGCTCGACCTTCCAAGCGGAACGCCAAGGTCACCGTCACCACGACCGCCAGCGACGGAACGATCGGCAGCCATCCGATACTGCCGCGAACCTTGAACGGCCGCGGAGCGTCGGGTCGCCGTTTGCGCAGAATGATCAGCGCAGAGTTGGTGACGAGGAACATCAAGTAGACCAGGGCATCGGTCGCGGCGGCGAGCAGATCGAGATCCTCGAGCAAGATCAACGCCGCCGCCATCACCGTGCTCAACACGAGCGAGTTCAGCGGGACTCGGCCTTTGTGAACTCGCGACAGGCCCTCTGGAAGATGACCTGTCGACGCCATGCCGAACATGATCCGTGCCGCCGCAGTAAGAGCCAGGAGCACTGTCGATGCCGTTGAGAAGAGCGCGATCAGCGACACCACATCCGAACTCGAACCGCCCAGTCCGCTCTCCAAGATATCGGCCATCGGTCGTGTGGAACGGCCGAGTTCCTCGGCCCCGAGGACGCTCACTCCAGCGATGGCCACTCCGGTGTAGAGAACCGTGGAGATCACGAGAGCCAAGAGCAGAGCGCGCGGCATCGTCCGCTCGGGCTCGAGTGCCTCTTCCGACAAAGAGGTGACCTCGTCGAATCCGATGTATGCGAAAAAGATCAATGCAGCGGCCGAGAGGACACCGTCGAGGCTGCCACCAGACGTCAAGGAGTGGTCACCAAGACGTGGAATTCCGATGACGATCGCCAAGAGCAGCCCACCCACTTCCACGATGGCGAATGCCATGACCACGCGAATGGCTCGACCCATGCCGAGCCACGACACCACGGCCACGAGAGTCAGAATTCCCAAGGCCCCGACACGCTCCTCGACCTCGACAAATGCCGCGAAGTAGCGCGCGAAACCCAGAGCGACAGTGGCTGAGGCCACGACGAGGGCCAGAGCCATGGCCCATCCGACGACGAAGGCGAACCGCATGGGAAAAACCTGGCGGGCAAATTCGTGCTCCGACCCAGCCTTGGGAAACATCGAGACCATCTCCATGTAACTGAAGGCACTCAAACCGCACAGAACCGCCGCCACGATGAAAGAAACCCAGACCAAGGATCCAGCACGGGCGGTGGCCGGAGCGAGGAGGACGTACACCCCGGCTCCGATGATCAGTGCGACACCGCTCGTCGTGACCTGGGCCAGACCCAACGTTCTTTCGAATGGGCCATCGCCGTTCGGTGTCGCTGGCTGCGCCACCTCACTCATTTCTTCACAACTCCTGGAGTCGCCGACGCGCACTGTCCACTTCGTCGCCGTCGATGAGTCGGGCACCGGCGGCCACTGCCCGCACAGCCTCGACGATCTCGTGGGGTCGACCCGATTTCAAGAGGAAGCCCACTGCTCCCGAATCGTGGGCTTCCACCAACACTTGGTCGTCGGCGAATGAGGTGAGCATCACAACCTTGGTACGCCGGTTCAATTCACGTACCCGACGAGCGGCCTCGATACCGGATTGCTCGCCGAGGCGGACGTCGACGAGCACGACATCGGGATCATGACGGCTCACGACATCGGACAAGGCATCGGGGGACTCGACGATGCCGACCACGGCGATGTCGTCGAATGCACCGAGGACTGCCGACAGGGCTTCACGTACCAATTCGTGGTCGTCACAGATCACCAACGAGATCATCCGCAGATCTCCCTTGTCCCGGTCGGAAGAGGAACCACCCAGTTCACCACGGTCCCTCCGCCCGGGGCCGGTTCGATGCTTGCCGTCCCCCCGAGTTCACGAGCTCGGTCGATGATGTTGGTCAATCCGCTCCGGCGTTTCGTCTCCGGCATGCCCACCCCATTGTCGCTGATGTGCACCTCGAGTTTGCCGTCACCGAGATCACGAACACCCACGGTGATGCTCGAGCAATGGGAATGACGGACGGCGTTGGAAACTGCCTCGCGGATCACGGCCCGAAGGTGGGTCATGATCAGTGCATCATCAATGGAATCGACGCCGATGTCGAGGGTCATCTCGATCGGCGTCGGAGCCACCAGAGGAACCAGAACCGTCTCCAAGTCGCGCCGCAGGCTGCTACTCGGGACCTGTGATACATCGAAGATTTCGTCTCGAATCGTCTTGATCAGATCCGATAGTTGATCGGCAATTCGACGTATTTGATCGGTGTCTCGGTCGGTAATGGATGCGCCCTTCGCCGTCATTCGGCGAGCAACAATGACATTCAAACCCAGGGACGCGGCATAGATCTGCTGAATCACCGAATCGTGCAGATTGCGGGCGATGCGCTCCCGCTCGGCCAGCAAGGCGCGGTCCCTGTTGGCCACGAAGGCCAAGGACCGTTGGTCGGCCAACTGCATCTGTAGGGCCCGATATTCGGAGAGGTCCGAACCGACCTCGACGATGAGATTGCCGACACGTTGCCAGTCCACGGAGACGACGACATCGGATTCCGCCCGCCGGTAGCGATCGCGCTTGTCGGGTGTCAGTTCGAACAATTGGAACGCATGGCCCTCGTCCCAGGCCCTGTTCACGTACTCGAGGGCCACATCGGGTTCGAAGTAGGTGGCCACCATGCTCTGCCCCGGTCGCACCGTGGTGACGCGTACGGATTCGTAGCCTCGATTCCACCAGATCAGGCGAGTATCCACCACGGTTCCGAACTCGTCGAAGATCGGCTCTTGGACTGCCACGTAGTCGCGCAAACTTTCGAAGATCTGCGCCACATCGACTGGGCTGAGAGCGTCCAGTGTCGAATGATTGCTCGCCGAGTCGACCACGAAGTTCAGGCTAATGGTTCGTCATGCCCGCTCCTGGCGCCGCTGGCGCGCGTCCAACCCGGCCACCAAGTTGTAGGAGCCGAACGACTGGCGCGGTGTGAGGTTCTGCAGGATCCCTTTGCCACGGTGCAAGGAAAGCACGGTGCAAGGAAGAGATAGGATCCAGGAGCCAAGTTTTCGACCTTCCAGGAGCTCTGATTGCCCGACGTCCCACTCGCCACGATCCACGGTCCGTTGCTCGTCATCGGTCTCGGCTCGATCGGACGGGGACTGTTGCCGTTGTTGGAACGCCACCTGGATTTCGACTACGCAGCAGCAGTCGTCATCGATCCCGACGACACTCATCGAGCGATCGCCGAGAAATTTGGATTCGCATTTCTGCACGAGGGATTGACGCCCGACAACTACCGCCAGATCTTGTCTCGAATCTTCGCCGGTTCGCGATCCGGATTGTGCATCAACGTGTCGGTGGACACCTCCTCTGTCGACATCATGCGCTGCGTGCGAGAAAACGGGGCCTTGTACATCGACACCGTGACCGAACCGTGGGAGGGCTTCTACCTGGACCATTCCGTTGGCCCGGCCGGTCGGACGAACGAAGTGCTCCGAGCCCAGGTTCTTGCCGAACGTCGACGGTCACCAGGAGGACCGACGGCGGTCTCGTGCTGCGGAGCGAACCCGGGCGCGGTGTCGTGGTTCGTCAAGGAAGCCCTTGCCCGATTGGCCGCCGAAACGGGGCCGAACGAAGCCCGCGTGGTCGGAGGCGATCCGATCCCCGCTCCGGAGGACGCCGGAGCGTGGGCACGACTCCTGCGCGACCTCGGGGTCCGTGGAATTCACATTGCCGAACGCGACACCCAGCGGAGTACGGCCCGCAAACCCACCGGTGAATTCTGGAACACTTGGTCGGTGGATGGATTCATTGCTGAGGGTCTGCAGCCTGCGGAACTGGGCTGGGGCAGCCACGAGCGGTGGATGCCCGATCACGCGTCACGAGGCCGCAACGATGAGAGAACTTTGGCTCCGGGTGTCTTCCTGGCGACACCCGGAGCCGCCACCCAGGTGCGGACCTGGTGCCCTACCTACGGCACCCAGCTCGGATATCTGATCACCCACAACGAAGCACTGTCCCTCGCTGATTACTTCACGGTGTTCGATGACGAGTTCTTCCGGCCAACGGTGCACTACGCATATCACCCGTGCGACGACGCCCTGGTTTCCTTCGACGAAGTTCTCGGCGGGACGTCGATTCCTTCCGATCGACGGCGAGTCTTGGATGCAGCGGAAATCTCCGAGGGATTCGACGAACTCGGTGTGCTGCTCTACGGCCAACCTGGAGGCGCGTATTGGTTCGGCTCCCACCTCACCATCGACGAGGCCCGATCACTTGCTCCCCTCCAGAACGCCACCGGCCTCCAAGTGACCTCGGCGATCCTGGCTGCTGCGGTGTGGGCAGTCGAGAATCCACATGCGGGAATCGTGGAGGCCGAACAGATGGATCACCAGCGGTGTCTGGAGATCCAACGCCCCTATCTGGGGCGACTCTTTGGAACCCGGACCGATTGGACGCCGATCACCGGACGCTCCGCCTCTTCGAAGGAGGACCTGGACCTCACCGATCCGTGGCAGTTTCGCAATGTCCTTGTTCACTGACCGAACCGATTCCGACGCGATCACGGGTTGGCAATTGGAAACACGGATCGAAGTCCATTGGCGAACTCGGGTCCGCCATCCCATGGTCCCGCGTCCCGAACTACATTGAATCTTGCGGGCGTCGAACATCCCAGGCGCCCCAGTCCGACCGGAGGAATTCTCGTGATCAAGTTCGTGTCTCCCATCATTGCGACTGCAGCTCTCGGTTTGAGCGCCTGCGGCGGAGGGGACTCGTCAGGAGAGGCTGGCCTGACCGACCTCGCGCTCGACCCCACCACAACGGTGGTACCCACGTCTCCGGTCAGCCCGACCGAGTCGTCAGTAGTCACGGCGATGGAGTACGGATCCTCCGAGGCCTGGGGGACGGTCTTGGAGGTGGTCTACGACAGCGAAGGTCTGGCCATCTTCGTGGAGGCCCTCGAGGCCACCGATCTCGTCTCCGCCCTCGAGGCCGATGGACCCATCACCCTCTTCGCCCCCACCGATCAAGCATTCAATTCTCTGCCCGACGGTGTCCTCGCCAAGTTGCTGCTACCGGAAAATCGCGAAAAGCTGATCCAAGTATTGGAGTATCACCTGGTTCCTCAGGCCTTTCGAACCACCGACTTTGCGGCCGGGAGCGCAGCGACCGTCGAGGGTGAGCCCATTCGGGTTGTTCCATCACCCTCGTTCACGGTCAATGATGGGACCATACGGATCGCCGATATCGCTGCGACGAACGGTGTCGTCCACATCGTCGAAACCGTCCTCCTCCCACCCGATCTCGACATCAATTCTCTCTGACCACCTCTGGCCCCTCGCGGGCGACTAGTGGTCGGGCTCGCCATTGCCACCATGGGATCGTTGGTCTCAGCCGACAAGGTGGAAGAGAACCTCCACACCGACTGCGGTTGCCCCAATCTGTTCTCCCTTCCCAACGACCACCGTCGACATCGGTGACTCGCTCCATGTGTCCTGCTAAAGGCGCTCCATGTGTCCTGCTAATGGCGATCCGTGTATCCCGCCAAGCGAATGACGGGACTTTTGTTTACGAATGTTTGTTTCACATTCTTGGTAGACACTATTAGGTCGATACGAACCTCAATGTCGCGACAACACCGCGCCAATGACCTACCGTTCGAACACTGCTCACAAGTTGTGGGCATCCAGAGCACCACGTGAAAGGAATGCCACTGTGAACGACTCGAATTCCCCCCGCAAACACCACCCAATTCTCAGACTCTTCTTTGGAACGGTTCTTGCGCCATCCCTGCTGGTACTCGGAGTCGGCTCCGACGCCCGAGCCGGCACGATGACCCACGACCGATACGACGTTCCGGTCGATTACGACTGCGACGACATCATCGTCAGGGAAGCCCACGACGTCGGTGCGGCGCATTTCGAACGTTATGACGCTCCAGTGCTGGTCGTCACGGTTCCCGAGGTCGTCGAACCCGGCATCGATGCGATGGTTCTCGACGGAGACTTGGATCTCCTGGTTTTCGAGGGTCGTGTCGAAGACGACTACCTCGATGGTGACCCCCTGGTTCCTCTCTATGAGGAGCTCGGAGTCTGGGCGGACGAGCGCTATTACTTCGAGGTCGACGAAGGGTGGCACACGGTTGTGTTCGACTATGGGCAAAACCCCACCGCCCAAGGTGAGCCGGGGTACGACGCTCCGGCAATTTTCGAGATCAAGGTCGTTTGCCCAGAACCTGGATTTCCCGGTTTGGTCCTACCCCGCATCACCGTTCCCGAGACTCTGCCGAAGACCGGTGGAGGCAACACATCTTTGCTTCTCGCGGCTCCCCTGCTGGTGCTCCTCGGTGGAGGCCTGATCCTGGTTCGTCGCCGATTGTCGACCAACTGAACACTGCCTTTTCACTAGTCATTGTTGAAGGACCTCGTCGGGCGACCGACGGGGTCCTTCAACGTTCACGACTGGTGATCGCCATCACGGTGTCGGACATCACCTGGTGCATGGACCATCGATTCCCCATCCCGACCGGTACGTTCTCGTCATGAACCACGCAGTGCGTTCCAGATCAGGACTCCGACGGACCTCCCGGCACATCGCCGTTGCAGTTCTCGGTTTGGCCACCATGGGTAGTGCATGCGCCGAAGGAAACGACTCCGGTGGGTCGACTTCGAGCAGCGGCGCACCGCCTACGGAGTCAACGACGACCTCCAGTTTCGACATTCCTTCTGCGTCATCGACCAGCCCGATGACGCTCGAACAGGTGGCTCTCTGGCCCGACCCCTCGGTGGTCTTCGCCTCTCCTCGAGCCGTCGTCGAAGACTTCGTCGTACAAGTTCTGCGCGTGCCACCCGAGATCGGCGACTTCATGGCTGGTGACTCTCGCAGCGGGGAGATCGTGGTCAACTCCCCGGGCGATCCTCCTTCACAGCGTGGGTTGCTGCTTCTTCGCCAATTGGGACCGCGCAACGGCTGGTTCGTGATCGGCACCATCAACGACAGTGCATTCATCACTTCTCCAGAATTCGGCCAGACCGTGCCGTCGCGGGAAATACTCGTACGTGGAGTGGCCGAGGGTTTCGAGGCCACCGTGATCGTGGAGGCCTTCGTCGCCGGTCGAGCCGAGCCGATACTCGACCGTGCCGTCACCTACGCCGGAAACCTGGGGGTACCTGCACCGTTCGAAGTGACCCTCGACCTCTCGGCTGCCCGGGCGGGAGACACCGTTCTCATCATCGTGCGTGGGGGGGTCGGTCTCGAAACCGATCCAGGTCAATTCGGGGCCGTTGCTGTCGTGATCACCAGCCCCTAGCAGGGTGCCGACGCCATTCGTTGGAGATCCTCGGCATTCACGCCCCGCGGGTTCTCAACGGATGAAAGCACCCGACTCAGCGCCAGCGGAGGCACGGTGACATGACTGACGAGGGGATGAACCGACCGCCGCCCTTTCTCGTGGTGACCGAAGAGAATCTCGTGCAGTTTCTCTCCTGGGCGTAGTCCGGTGACGACGACTTCCAGCTCCGGCTGATGCTGACGAGCGAACCTGCGGGCGATATCGACGATCTTGACCGGCTCACCCATGTCCAGAACGAGCAATTCCCCAGGCTCACCAATCGCACCAGCCACGACCGTCAGCCGGGCCGCCTCGCTGTCGGTCATGAAGAAGCGGGTGACTTCGGGATCGGTCACCGTGATCGGCAGACCGAGATCCGCCTGCTTCCGGAAGATCGTCAGAACCGAACCGCGCGAACCGAGGACATTTCCGAAACGAACCGACACGTAGTTCCGGCCGGTCTCTTCGGCGAAATGTGCAGTCAGCCGCTCCGTCAATCTCTTTGAGGAGCCGAGGACACTGCTCGGATCGGCAGCCTTGTCCGTGCTGATGTTCACGAATGTCGACACATCGGCGTCTCGGGCCGCTGTCAGAACATTGACGGTGCCGAGGACGTTCGTCAGCCAAGCTTCGCTGGGAAACCGTTCCAAGAGACTCAAGTGCTTGAGCGCCGCGGAGTGGAACACCACTTCTGGACGAAAATGATCGAAGACCTCTTTCATGCGCCCGGCGTCACGAATGTCGGCGAGGACCAAATTGGGATCTTCGAGCAGGGCTCGTCCTTCCAGACTCAACTGGAGATCAGCCAACAAGGATTCGTCCCGATCGAGCATCACCATCGTTGCGGGACCAAGGTCGGCGATCTGTCGACACAATTCGCTGCCGATGCTCCCCCCTGCTCCGGTGACCAGGACACGTTTGCCACGGATGAAGGAGCCAAGGATGGCGGGGTCGATCTCCGAATCCGGACGCCCGAGGAGATCCTCGTTGCGCAGAGGTCGGAAGTCTTCCAGGCTGACCGTGGCGAAGAGTTGGGCCACTGGTGGAAGAACATAGAGTGGAACACCGGCCGCCCATGTCAGGTTGCGAATGGACACCATGAGTTCATGTGACGCGCTCGGTATCGCAGCAACCACTGCCGACGCTCCGTGCCGTCGCACCACATCGGGTAATTCGGCAATCGTTCCGGCCACCGCCACACCGTGGACCCGGAGCTTCGATTTCAAGGGATCATCGTCCACGAGCGCCACCGGACGGTACGGCGATGTCGGATCGTCCACCATCAGCCGGACGGCCGCGTGTCCCGCATCTCCGGCTCCGACCACGACTACCGCAGTGGTCCGGATCTTCTCGCGACGCCGTCCGTGAATCCGTCGCCACAAGAGTCTCGGCCACAACATGAAGGCGATAGCGAACGTCGGCGCGAGCGCCGGCACGGAATATCGCATGTCCTCTCCGAGATCCGACCTCTTCACCAGACCCAAGCCGACGCCGACGAAGAGTGAGAAACACACCAGCCTGGTCAGATCCTCCGAACTTCCGTATCGGAACCGACGTCGGTAGGAACCGGTGGTCAGGCTCAGCACCACGTACGCGCCGGCAACCAACCCGCCAATCAACCATGCCAGGGGCCAATTGACCGTGTCGCTGGTAACGAAACGCAGAAGCGAGGCGAGGGGCACCGCGACCACCCATGAAGAGAAGTCGTACGCGATCTGAACAACCGGTCGCAGGCGGGCCCTGTCGATGAACGACTCCAACGAGCGGTTTTCCTTCATCGAACTGTCCACTTCCGCATTGCTCACGTTCCGCCATGAGGCCTACCGTTTGGAAGGCGCATAAACCATATCCCGCTCGCAGAATTGCGACGTGTCGAAACGCCCATCGAATGCAACAAGTGGGTACATGTCCTGCACATACTGTCCTGCACACACCACCGGGCAAGGATGTAGACGATACTTCTAATGCGCAGTCTTGAGCCGTGGTCCGCCTCCCCGACGATGCAGAACCACCTGTTTCAGCAGGCGACACCGAACCAAGATCCGTTCATCACGCCTCACAGGCGATACGGACGAATTCCGTCGGGCGGGACCACGCCCAACCGACCGGATTGGAAGTCTTCGAAGGCCTGGCGAATCTCGTCCCGCGTATTCATCACGAAAGGACCATGGGCCACTACCGGCTCACGCAGGGGCCGACCACCGAGCAACAAGACATCCAGCGCTGAAGACTCGTGGGCCTGCAGAACAACGGTGTCGCCAACCCCGAACACCGCCAATTGTCCGAGACCCAAGTCGTGGCACTCCAGGCCCACGGAGCCTCGACCATCGAGTCCATAGACCAGAGCGTTGAACTCCGTGTTCCACGGCACGGCCAACCGGGCTCCCGGAGCCAAGGTGGCGTGAGCCACCAGGATCGGGGTATGGGTGGACCCGGGTCCCCGATGGCCGTCGATTTCTCCGCTGATCAGCCGGATCAAAGCTCCACCGTCCGGTGAGGACAACAGGGTGACCGAACCTGCGTCCAAGTTCTGATAGCGCGGCGGGATCATCTTGGACCTACCGGGCAGATTCACCCACAGTTGCACACCATGGAAGAGCCCACCCGAGACGAGCCCGATGATC
>JBMTPW010000042.1:0-10688 GCA_049444115.1 Ilumatobacteraceae bacterium
ACTATCTCAGCAACGCTGGTGGTGCGTGGGATAACGCCAAGAAGTACATCGAGGACGGTCACCACGGAGGCAAGGGCAGCGATGCCCACAAAGCTGCGGTCATCGGCGACACCGTCGGCGACCCCTTCAAGGACACTGCCGGTCCGGCCCTGAACCCGCTGATCAAGGTGATGAACCTGGTCAGCTTGTTGGTGCTCCCGGCGATCATCAGCCTGCAGGACAACGATGGTGCCCGCTACGCCATTTCCATCAGTGCGCTGGTGGTGCTCCTGATCTCGATTGCCTTCTCGAGCCGCAAGCAGACGTCGCTCGTCGCCAAAGTCTGAGTCACCGGTAGCTCGCGGTATCAAGGATTCGGCTCAGGTACGTCGAGTCCGTCGTTCATCGGGTTTGCCCGGTGGATGTACCGCAAGAACCCGAGTGCTCGGATCGAGCGCGATCGTCCACCCACCTTCGTGCACATCGTGGTGGTGTCGAGAGCACAGAGGGACCAGGTTTCCGAAGTCCGTTGGACCGCCGGACTCCCAGTAGTCGATGTGGTGAATCTGACAGTGATGGAACGCCACCACGCACTCGGGCATGGCACAGGTGTCGTGGGCTGCTTCGAGCGCTCGGCGCTGGCCGGCGGTGGCCAGACGTTTGGCCCGGCCGACATCGAGTGGAACTCCATCTCCGTTCAGCACGACCGGGATGATTTCGGCGTCACAGGCCAAGCGGCGGATGGTGTTGACCGGAAGATCTGCTCCGAAGACCGTGCGGTGGGTGGAACCTTCGCGTAGACCGTTGACCAACGTGTCGAGATCGACGTGCACCACGACATCGGACCGAGAGCCGGCAGACGATTCCGTATCGAGGAGATTGCGATCGAGCAAGGCCACCAGGGCAAGAGCTCGACGATGGTCATTGGGTTCGATCCACGGGTGAACGACCACCGGTCGGTCTTTGTCACCGTTGTGGAACTGTGCTTCGACCTCTCTGGCCAACCGGGCCTGGAGGACCGCTGCCGATAGAGGGTCGAAGGCACCGCGAACCTGCAGCATGCCCTCCGCGTCGTTCCACATCTTCAGAAAGGTGGATCGCCGTTGGTTGTCGAATGTGGCCATGCCGTCATCGCTGACGAGCCCCTTGGCCGTCTTGGTGACCAAAGTGGAGAAGTCGCCGATGCTCATGTGAGACGCCGACTCGATGAGGCCGGGAACCTTTT
The DNA here is from genome assembly GCA_049444115.1 of Ilumatobacteraceae bacterium. GTDB lineage: Bacteria > Actinomycetota > Acidimicrobiia > Acidimicrobiales > Ilumatobacteraceae > Casp-actino8. The sequence continues at coordinate 1,205 of JBMTPW010000042.1, forward strand.
CGAGGAACTTGTCGCGTTCGTCGCCGACAAGACGCAAACCCCGGGACACGGCATCGACATGGCTGCTGGTGACCGAACCGCGGGCCAGAGCGTCTCGTAGCACCGGAGCTTCCGCGACGACATTGGCCCGGGCCACCGTGGCAATGGCATCTCGTTTGGACAGGCCGGCGTGTTCCATGAGCTCGTATTCGGCGATCGCGAAGGCCGGAGTCGTCGGGTGGTGGGCGGCAGCGTCGAGGAGAGCCACGATCTCCAAGTTCTCGGCATCCAATGCAGCCCGCAATCTCTTATTGGTTGCCAGTCGCTGCCGTAGTTCGTCGACGGAGAAGGCGGAGAGATCCACGGCGAACGAAGCAATCGTGGCTGTCATGTCGTCGACCTCCTTGACTCATCGTCGGGACCAAGCGGGAAGAACCTGGTCGACCTGTGTTGACAATGGGGGCGGCGACCACCGTGGCTACCGACCGATCGAACGTCTGTTCGTATCATAGAGAATGGATGTGGCAGGTACGGCAGTTCTTCGAAGGTTTCTCGCAGATAATCGCAACTGTTTTCCGTGCTGATGAGAACTGCCATCGACCAAAGTCCCGAGGCACTCGAGACGACGCCGAGTGAATGCGTCGATCGGCATTCCATCGTGAGGGTCCATTGTTCGGTCACCGTGTGATGATCCGCTTCGAAGAACCTGACGCGGCTGGTGAAGGTGAGGTGACCCCGTGGGCTGTGGAGCACCTCGATTGTTTGCGTTCTAGGGTGTCCGTATGAACGACACTGCAAATGGAGTGACTCCCGAAAGACTGGCGAATCTTCGCCGCTGGAACATCGGGCTCACCGTCCTACACGCGGTGCAGGCCGTACTGATCCTGATCATGGCCGGCGACTTCGCCATCACCATCACCTCCAATTTCCCGAAGGGCCCTCCGGGTACCCGCCTCGAGACGCCCGAGAGTCTGTTCGATCTGGCGATCGGACCGGCAGTCGCCATCTTCTTGATGTTGGCGGCCATCGATCACTTCGTCACCGCCACTCTGATGCGGGACACCTACGAGCGGGACCTCACCCGCGGTATCAACCGCTTCCGATGGATCGAGTATTCCTTCTCGGCCACGTTGATGATCGTGCTCATCGGTTCCTACAGCGGCATCACCGACATCACCGCGGTGATCGCAGTCATCGGGGCCAATGTGGCGATGATCCTCTTTGGTTGGTTGCAGGAACGGATGAATCCCCCGGGTCGCACGACCACCACCATGCTGCCCTTCTGGTTCGGAACGTTGGCAGGCCTGGCTCCCTGGATCGGGGTGTGGATCAACATCGTCGGTGCCGTCGAAGTTCCCGGATTCGTCTTCGGGATCGTGGTCGCCGAGCAGATCTTCTTCTTCAGTTTCGGTCTCAACCAATGGCTGCAGTACCGCCGAGTCGGCAAGTGGGCCGACTACGTCCACGGCGAGAAGGTCTATTTGGTGCTCAGCCTGGCGGCGAAGTCGTTCTTGGCCTGGCAGATCTACGGCGGCTCACTGGCCACGTGACCTCCTGTTTTCCGGAGGCCTGATTCCCGTTAGGGCTTCGCCACGACACCTTCAGGTACCGCTGGTTACGATTTCCCAATGGCAACGTCTCCGATCACATCCATGGCCGGAATCGTCCGGCACCACGGAACCACTCGTTCCGATTCCACCTGTCTCATCGAGGGTGAACGCACGCTCACCTGGGGTCAGATGTATGAAAGAGCCCAACGAGTAGCCAGCGGATTGGCCGCAGCCGGTGTGGGTGAACAGGACCGTGTGGCATTCCTGGACAAGAACGGCATCGCGCACTTCGACGTTTTTTTCGGATCCGCGCTGCTGAACGCAGTGAGCGTGGACGTGAACTGGCGTTTGGCGGCACCGGAAGTCGAATACATCGTGAACGACTCCCAGGCCAAAGTACTGGTGGTCGGTCCGGATTTCGTCCCCATTCTGGATGCGATCGAAAGCAACCTCACCTCGGTGACGACGATCCTGGTGATCGGTGGTCATACCAAGCACGAGGACTGGGAATCCTGGGTGTCACGTCAGGCTACGGGCGACCCGAACGTCGGCTCAGCCGATGACGATGTGGCGTTCCAGTTGTATTCGAGCGGTACCACCGGCCGACCCAAAGGTGTGATGCTCACGAACCACAATTTCTTCGCTCTCCTGCCATTGGCCAAGGACATGTGGGAGCTCTCACCCGAAGCGGTCAACATGATCGCTATGCCGCTCTTTCACATCGGTGGTGGTGGCTGGGCCATGGCCGGAATGTACGAGGGCTGCTCCAGTGTCATCGTCCGCGATCTCGATCCCTCCTTGATCATCAAGTTGATCGCCGACAAGCGCATCACCCATGGGTTCGTAGTGCCCGCAGTGCTGCAGTTCATGTTGATGGTGCCGGGTGCAGCCGAGGCGGACTATTCGAGTTTGAAGGTCTTGGTCTACGGCGCCTCACCGATCTCCGAAGAGGTTCTGGCTCAGAGTGTGCGGGTGTTCAAATGCAAGTTCTGGCAGGCCTACGGTCTCACCGAAACCACTGGTGCGATCGTGAATCTTGCGCCGGCGGATCACGATCCCGACGGGCCGAACAAACATCGCCTGCGTAGCTGCGGACTTCCAGGTCCGGGAGTGGAGGTGCGCATCGTGGACACCGACACCTTGGCGGATTGTCCCCAGGGTGCAGTGGGTGAGATCTGGATTCGTTCTCCTCAGGTGATGAAGGGGTATTGGCGGATGCCGGAGGAGACAGCCAAGAGCATCACGCCGGAAGGCTGGTTCCGTTCCGGTGATGCCGGGTACTTGGACGCAGATGGATACCTGTACATCCACGACCGGGTCAAGGACATGATCGTGTCCGGCGGCGAGAACGTGTACCCGGCCGAGGTGGAGAACGTTCTGATGTCGCATCCGGCAATTGCCGATGTGGCCGTGATCGGAGTGCCCCACGAGAAATGGGGGGAGACCCCGAAAGCAGTCGTGGTCCGCAAGCCCGGGGTCGAGACATCCGAACAGGAGATCATCGACTTCGCCCGGGAGCGCCTGGCCAAGTTCAAGTGCCCCACCAGTGTCGATTGGGTGGAAGCCCTGCCCCGGAATCCGAGCGGCAAGATCCTCAAGAAGGACCTGCGCGAGCCGTACTGGGTGGGTCGTGAAAGACGGGTCAACTGAAGTATTCACTGTCCCAAAGGATGGGGGTATCACCCACCGGGACGGGGACGTTGTATTACGCTCGATCCCGTGAAGAAACGTGACCTCATCCAAGCAGTAGCCATCCACGCAGACGTCGACAACAAGATCGCTGCCCGAGTCGTCGAAGGAACGATCGACGTCATCCTGGCCACCGTGGCCAAGGGCGAGATCGTCAACCTTTCCGGATTCGCCAAGTTCGCCAAGATCAAGCGGCCGGCTCGCTTGGCTCGTAACCCAGCCACTGGTGCCACGGTGAAGGTTCCGGCCAAGACCGTTGCCAAGGTGACCGCACTCAAGGGCTTCAAGGATGTCGCCCTGGGCGTGACCCCGGCTCCGAAGATCACCACTGTGCGTAAGCCTGCTCCTGCCGCGGCTCCAGCCAAGAAGGCTCCGGCGAAGAAGGCCCCAGCCAAGAAGGCTCCGGCGAAGAAGGCCCCGGCGAAGAAGGCTGGCGCCAAGCGTCGCTGAGCCAGTCCTCATCTCTCCATCTGAACGAATGCCCGGGTGATCATTCCCCGGGCATTCGACATTTTCTGCCCGAGATCGAACTCCACTGAAGGTCATGTGAGGATGGCAGGAGCCAACGGCTAGAAATGATGTCCATGAGCATCGAAAGTTTGAAGATCCAGGATCTGTTCTCCGTGAATGGCAAAGTGGCCCTCGTGACCGGCGGATCTCGCGGAATCGGTGAGATGATCTCTGCCGGATTCCTGAGCAATGGTGCCAAGGTCTACATCAGTTCTCGCAAAGCCGATGCGTGCAATGAAACCGCCAAACGACTGAGCGACGTGTATGGCGGGGAGTGCATCTCCCTACCAGCGAATCTCTCGGAACTCGCGGGTATCGATGCGCTCTCCGCAGCACTCAAAGAACGCGAACCGCACCTCGACATTCTCGTCAACAACGCCGGAGTGTCCTGGGGTGCGCCGCTGGACGAGTTTCCGGAAGTGGGCTGGGACAAGGTGTTCGACACCAACGTGAAGGGTGTCTTCTTCCTCACGCAACGCCTCTTGCCTCTGCTCGAGGCCCGAGCCACCAACGACGATCCGTCGCGGATCGTGAACATCGGCTCCATCGATGGGATGCGCACTCCCATCTTCGACACCCACTCGTATGGTCCGTCGAAAGCGGCCCTGCACACCTTGACTCAGCAGATGGCCGCCAAGTTGGTGAAGCGCAACATCATCGCCAACGCCATCGCCCCCGGTCCCTTCCCCACCTGGATGCTGAGCACCGGTGTGGGCACCGGAGGAGACGTGGAGGGCACCGATTGGTCCGTAGTGGGCCGCACGAACCCGCGCAAGCGCGTGGGTACTCCTCAGGACATCGTGGGCTTGACCATCTTCCTGTGTTCGCGTGCCGGCGCATTCACTGTCGGCGAAGTCATCACCTGCGACGGCGGCACGGTCATTTCCTGATCGGACCACCTCATCCGGGTGGCAACTTTCCCAACCCGTCTCAGATTCGTTCCAACGCTGCGCCGTCGAAGAGCGGAGCCATGTCGTGGGTTCGGCGATCATCGGCCAGTTCGTCATCGGATGGGCAACTCAGTTCACCACCGGCCGCGTCGAGAATCATCGGCAACAACGTGGCATCGCTGCTCGTGTTCAGGAACAGGTCGTCGTGGGACAACACGTAGCGCACGGCCCGATCGATGGACGCTTCATCGGTGAGTGGTTCGTACCAACTGCGATGGCCGTGTGGCCCGTCCTCCCACCGCCGTCGGGCGATGGCCTTGATGGTCTGCATGGCCACCGACCGGGTGCGACAGACATCGATCAAACGTTGGACGTCTCGGGCATAGTTCGGAAACGTCGTCACCAGGGAATGATTGAACGGAAAGAGCACCGAGTCGAAATCGAATCGTTCCAAACTCTGAAGGTGACGTTCGGCGATTCGCAGACCGTGACCCGTCACCCCGATGAAACGTACCAGCCCTTCGTCGCGGGCCTTCGCCAGCGCCGCCACGGCACCATCAGCGGCAAAGGCTCTGTCCCACTCCTCGGGTTCCACCAGATTGTGCAACTGGATCAGATCCACATGATCCACGCCGAGACGGCTGAGGGATCGCTCCAATTCGTCGCGGGCGGAAGGGCCGGAACGTTCTCCGGTCTTGGTGGCCAGGAACACGTCGTGGCGATGACGAGCCAACCACGGTTGCAAGCGATCTTCGGAGGCACCGTACGACGCTGCGGTGTCGATATGCCTGACGCCATGTTCCCGGACCAGATCGAGAGTGGCCTCGGCACGCGCCGCACTCATGCCACCAAGAGCGGCGGCGCCGAAGATCACTCGAGTGGAGACGTGACCGGTGCGGCCGAACTGCGCAGTGGGAAGAGCCATGGGTCCAAAGTACCTCGTGCTCGGGACCCAACACCCCGGAGGAGTTTGCAGACCCCCACTAGGGTGATCGATGAACCGTGAGGCTGCGGAAAAATGAGGCTTCGAAATGATGCGGCCGTGAATTGATGCGGCCGTGGATTGATGCGGCCGTGGAATGATGAATAGGGGACCGATGAGCGAGATCACCACACCTGACGATCACACATCCGGGAATCATGTCGACGTCCTCATCGTGGGAGCCGGGATCTCCGGAATCGGCGGGGCCTACCACCTGCAGCGGGAGTGCCCCGACCGCTCGTACGTCATTCTCGAGGGGCGTTCCGAACTGGGCGGCACCTGGGATCTCTTCCGTTATCCGGGCATTCGCTCCGACAGCGACATGCACACGTTGGGATTCAGCTTCAAGCCGTGGAGGGAAGCCAAATCGATTGCCGATGGACCGTCCATCCTGAAGTATCTGAAGGAGACCGCCAGCGAGTTCGGCATCGATCGCCATATTCGCTTCAACCACCAGGTGAGTTCTGCCAGTTGGTCCAGCGATACCGCCCGGTGGACGGTCGTCGCCACCCAGAGTGACAGCGGTCGCCGCGTCGAGTACACCTGCAATTTCCTCTTCATGTGTTCGGGTTATTACAGCTACAAGGAGGGCTACACGCCGAACCTCCCCGGACTGGAGACTTTCCGAGGGCCGGTCATCCATCCCCAGAAGTGGCCCGAGGATCTGGACTACGCCGGCAAGCGCGTGTTGGTGGTGGGTTCGGGGGCAACGGCGATGACCATCGTGCCGGCAATGGCCAACACTGCCGGAGAAGTGATCATGCTGCAGCGGTCACCCACCTACGTGGTGGCTCGACCCGATCACGACAAGATTGCCGACTTTCTGCGCAAGGTGCTACCCGAGAAGATGGCCTACGCCCTCACCCGCAAGAAGAACGTTCTTCTGAGCGAGAAGATCTACAACCGCACTCGGACCCATCCCGACAAAGTGAAGGAACTGTTGCTGAACGGAGTGCGCCAGGCCCTCGGTCCCGAATACGACGTGGACAAGCACTTCACGCCAACGTACAACCCTTGGGATCAGCGACTCTGTCTGCTTCCGAACGGGGACCTCTTCGACGCCATCAAGGCTGGCAAGGCGCGCGTGGTGACCGATGGGATCGATCGGTTCACCGAGACCGGGGTCGTCCTGAAATCTGGCACCACGATCGAAGCCGACATCGTCATCACCGCCACCGGATTGAACCTCGTGACGCTCGGCGAAGTGGCCTTCACCGTGGACGGAGATCCGGTGGACTTCTCACAGGCTTGGACCTACAAGGGTCTCGGCTACTCCGATGTGCCGAATCTGGTGACCACCTTCGGATACATCAATGCCTCGTGGACTCTGCGAGCCGATGTGGTGAGCCACTTCGTTTGCCGGTTGCTGAATCACTTGACGGCTACCGGTACCCAGATGGCCACGCCCCGTCTGCGGCCCGAGGACGCCGACATGCCCCAGCGCCCCTGGGTGGACGATTTCTCAGCCGGCTACATGCAGCGCGTCATGCACCTCATGCCCAAACAAGGTGATCGCGAGCCCTGGTTGAATCCGCAATTGATCTCCCGGGACAAGAAGATGATCGTGAAGGCATCCATCGACGACGGGTATCTGCAGTTCACCAAGGTGACGGCCAAGGTCCCTCAACCCACCTGAGATGACCCTCGATGCCATCGTCTTCGGAGCGGTGGTGGGATTGCGGTGTCTGGTGCCGCTGCGTATTCCGCGGTATCCGCTGCCAGCGATTCTGATCTGCGCTCTGATCGATGCTCTCGATCAGAGCATCTTCACGCAGTTCACTCATTTGGATCTGTCCGGATATCAGACCTACGACAAGGCACTCGACGTCTTCTACCTGAGCATCGCGTATGTCTCGGTATTGCGAAACTGGGTGGACGGTCCATTGGTGTTGACGGCGATGTTCCTCTGGTACTACCGCTTGTTCGGGGTAGTCCTCTTCGAGTTCACCGGTGAGCGTTGGTACCTGGTGGCATTCGCCAACACCTTCGAGTACTTCTTCGTGGCCGTGGAGATCTATCGCATGAGTCGACGGCCGGACCGTCTCACTTGGCGTCCGATCCTGCTGATGGCGGCAGGAATCTGGATGGTCATCAAGATTCCTCAGGAACTGTGGATCCACGTGGCGCAGTGGGATCTCACCGACGAAGTGAAGAAGAGACTTTTCGGCGCTGCCGCCGACGCTTCGTGGGCCGAAGCCTTCACCAATCGACCCTTGGTGACGGGAGCAGCAGCCGTTCTGGCCACCATGCTCGGTGAACGTGTACACCGTTGGTGGCGGCGCAGTGGCGACGAAGCACGTTCGGGTCGACTGGAGTCGGGTCACGATTGGCCCCGCACGATGGATGCCGACTTGGTCGGGTACCACCTCGGTTGGGATCCACCAGGACGAGTGGTGCGACCGACGGCCACCTTCGGCTGGTCGTTCCTGGAAAAGGTGATCCTCACCACCCTGATCGCCATGATCCTGGCCAATCTCTTGCCGGCCTTCGATGTCGGTGCCGGAGCCCTGGCCCTCGGCACCATCGTGGTCATCGTGTTGAACACTTTCCTCAGCGAGTGGTTGAACGAACGGAGGGTGACCATGCGCACCCTGCGGGTGCTGTACGTCCTGATGGTGGTGGTCAATCTGGCAACGGTGCTGGTCTTCTACGCCCTGCTCGGGGGGAATGAGGCCAAGATTCGATTCGGGAACACCGCCCTGTTCGTGGCGCTTCTCACCTTGATCGTGGTGCTCTTCGATCGGTATCGGCAGGTGAGCCGGCTGCGCCGAGGTCCGCTGTTCATCCTCGACGAACGCGGGCCGGAACCGGCACCACGATGAATCACCTTTTGAGGACTGGTGGGGTGTCCCTGTTACAGTCGTCACATGTCCGCAGGGGGAGCCGACGATTACGAGGATCTGACCGATTGCGCCCTCACGCCCGAACTCGAGGACCGTCTGATTCGCTCGCAGGGCGAATGCGTGTTCATGTGGGTGAACAATCGCAACGAGCCTTTCGGTGTGGTCATGTCGTACTTGCCCAAGGACGGCAAGATCTGGCTGACCGCCGCGGCCACCCGCAAGCGCATTCCCGCTCTGAAGCGCAATCCACGGGCTTCGATCTGCATCAACAGTACCGGCTCCAAAATGGGTGGAGGCAAGACGGTGACCTACAAGGGCACCTGTGTCATCCATGAAGACCGCGCCACCAAGGACTGGTTCTATCCCGAGTTCGCCAATCGCATGCGACCCGACAACGCTCGAGCCGCGGAGACGTTTCGCAAGTTCTTGGATTCGCCCCACCGGGTGATCATCGAATTCACTCCTGATTACACCTTGAGTTTCGACGCCGCGCTGATGTGGGCACGCTCACCCGAAGTCGTCGAGAAATAGCCAGCAACGAACGGAGATCAACATGTCCTTGACCGAAGAAGTTCCCGCCCACCTGCAGGGCAATGGTCGTCCCACTCAAGAGGAGCTGACGCTCACCGATCTCGAGGTGGTCGGGCGTATCCCTGCCGAATTGGACGGTCGCTATCTGCGCAATGGCGCCAACCCGATCACCGGGATGAGTGATCACCCCTTCTTCGGCGACGGCATGATCCACGGTGTTCGCCTGCGGGACGGCAAGGCCCAGTGGTATCGCAATCGCTACGTCCAGACGCCCTTCATCAAGGATCCATCGATCGACATCCTCGATCCGAACGTCACCCTCGACATGACCTGCTCGAAGGCCAACACCCACATCGTCGGGCATGCCGGCAGGATTCTGGCTCTCGAGGAAGGGCACTTCCCGTACGTGCTGGACGGCGACCTGAACACCGTCGGTCCGACCGACTTCAACGGCGTGCTGAAGGGTCCCTTCACCGCACATCCGAAGATCTGCCCGACGACGGGCGAATT
>JBMTPW010000043.1:0-10633 GCA_049444115.1 Ilumatobacteraceae bacterium
CAGTTCCGGCGGCGACAGCCGCCGCTCGGCGGCGAGCTGCGTGAGTTCCGCCGCCCGCCCGCCCAGCATCGCGGCCAGCAGGAGGGCGAGGACCGCGACGAAGACGCCCAACACCGCCCAGGCGCCCCCCCCTGCCGTCCAGGCGGTACGCGTTGTGCTGGGGTTGTGTCCTCAGAGATCCGCACAGTCCGACAACGTCCGTCGAGTACTGAGTACGAAAAGAGCACACCAACCCTGCTTCGAACAAGCCTTGCAGACGAGCTCAAGGTCTCGACGAAGACTCACCCGCAATCAGTTGCCACCGCCAAGGCTGAGCACACTTCGAGCATGCGCACACCGCTCAACCGACCAAGCCGTTCGACGAGCAACCCCACGGACACCGACTCCACTGAATCCAAATTGACGACACACCGCCGAGGCACCGGATCCTCGCCAGGCTCGAGTTCGACTTCACTGGGAAGACCTCGAATCGTGGTAGTACACGGCGCCACAAGCACTCGCCCCAATCGCTCGATCGCTACGTCACGTGACATCACAACAACGGGTCGGCGACCGATCTCTGGTGGCTCACACCACCACACTTCACCCCGTTGAGGTGTGCCTGTCATCGCGAGACCGCGTCGCGAAACGACGCCAAGTCGCCCCACTCGTCAGGTGCATCGAGAGGATGTGCGCCATAGGCCAACGCATACGCGGCATCGATCTCCGCCGAGCGATCCCGGGCAATCAACGCGCTCAGAGCGTTATCAATGAGCTCAGCATCACTCGCCGGGGAATGTCTCCGCCGGGCATCTGCGAGAAGCCCTTCATCGACAGTTGTGCTGATCCGGACTCGTGGCATGGCATAAACGTAGCATTAGCATGGCATATCTGCGATGCGCGCAACAGTGGTGCCCGGGGTGGGGCTCGAACCCACACTCCCATTGCTGGGAAGGGGGGTTTAAGCCCCCCGCGTCTGCCAATTCCGCCACCCGGGCCTTGCGTCAGGCTAGGGCGCTAGGCAACACGGCGAGCCGAGCGATCCTGTGGCATCGACACCGAGCGACACGTGGCGTCCCACAATTCGCCGCGTAACCGATCAGCCTGCGGAGGTGTCAGGTGATTGGCCACGACCACGCCTTCGATCATGTCGGCCAAAACCGCCACCCAGGGCCGGCCCTTCACCCGAATGGCCACAGTGGCGCCGCCGTTCCAGCGACGCAGGGTGCGATCGACCCCCACCACCCGGGGAGGCGACCGGAAGCCCGGAACCACGAGGCCCCGGATGCGGGCCTCGTGGGCCAGCAGGCGAGCGGCAGTGGAGAAGGCTGAGGTGGTTGCATCCATGGCAGAGGGAGGGTGCCTCGGGGGTGTGGCGAAGTTGGCGTTCTAGAGTCGGGTCGGTGGAGGACCACTACAACCCGGCCCAGCAGCGGGTCATCGACCTTCTCGGACGCACCGACGAGCGGCCTCAGATCCCCGACGACCTGGCCGACGACCTCCGACGGGAGTTGGAATCAGCTCTCGAACCAGTGGCTCACCTGCTGCCCCCCGGGGCCACATACGAGAGTCGCTTTTTCATGAACAAGCAGGCACTCACCAATGTCCACTCCTGTGAGTCCTATTTCGTCGACGGCCAAGAGGAGTTCGCCTGGACCGTGGCCACGAGCCGCGGCACCATCGTGCACAAAGCCATTGAAGTGTCGATCAATCTCCGCCACCAGGTTCCACCCACCGAGCTGATCGAGGAAGCCGTCGCCCGGTTGAGCAACGATCTCAACAAGTCCATCGGGGACTTCCTCATCGGCCTGAACGAATTCGACCGAGCTGAACTGATCGGGGAATGCAGTGCTCTCTTCACTCGCTTCGCGGAGTGTTTTCCGCCGATCAAACGCACCTGGATTCCTCAAGTCGAAAGCGCCCTGGCCTTGAACCTTGTGCATGGGCGTATCCGAGTCAGCGGCAAGGTGGACCTGGCCCTCGGCAAACCTCCGGACAAAGTGATCATCGATCTCAAGACGGGTCGGTGGTCACCGGCTCACCACGACGACTTGCGTCTCTACGCCCTCGTCGATTTCTTGGCCATCGGCTACGTCCCGCGCAAAGTCGCCAGTTACTACTTGGATTCGGCTGAACTTCACGCCGAGGACATGTCGGAAACGATCATGCGCTCGACGGCCCGCCGCCTCGGTGACGGGTTGGTCCGGGCGGTGCAATTGAAGCTTGGGAAAGCCGAACCCGTTCTCCGTCCAGGGCCCACCTGCCATTGGTGCCTGCACCAAGAGACGTGCAACACCGGCCGCGCCTATCTGGAGGCACGTGCTGCCGATGACGGCTGGTGAGATCGTCAGAGTGCCGGTGACATGAGCGCCACGGCCAACCCGAGACCTGCATCGGTCGCAACAGTGGCGATCCGACGGCCGGGCTGCACCGCCTGACGCGGTCGACCCACGACATCGGACCCCAGCCGAGCAACTGCACCGTCCAGATCGACGACGGTCAGGACCAAACCCCAGATCGCCGCCGGAGTGGACGGTTGGAGATCGGGTCGCTCCACTATTTCGAGAATCACCGAGCCCAGTCGATGAAAACCTTGGCGCACTCCCCGACCGGCTTCACGGACTCTCTTCAGTTCGGCACCGGTCGCCTTCGAGATCGCGCCACATGTTCGCTCCAAGTTGCCGGTCATCACCACGACGTGATCGACACCGATTGCTCCGAGTGACGACGCCGACGGCGACGTGCACGGAGGTCCAGGGATCACCCAGGTTTCAATACCGTCGACGACACAATGTTGCGGCGGGGAATCGGGTTCGCGATCGGCGTCGACCAGTGACCAGCCGCACACGGTCGAATCATCACCACCCACCCTGGATGGTGCTCCATCGACTCCGGCCACGAAACGCACACCGAAATCCGGCAAGCAGATGTGATCATCGGAAGCGGGGGTGAACCCAAGTCGTAGCCATGCGCCGATCGGGCCGGACACCCGGAGTTCACCAATGATCACTGCCTGACGACTCCAGTCTCACCACCGTCCGCAGATCGGGGCACGACTCCTGATGAGGAAGTGCCACCGTCAACCAAGAGAGGCGGTCAGCCTCGGCCCATGTTGGGGCGCTTACCGTGGTTCGCCTTCGAGCGGCGGAGCCGGGCCTTGCGCTTCTTGGTCTTCTTCGACATGGCAAACGAATCTACCAAGGGATCGGCCCGTCACCCCCGGCCACCGGCCAGTTCATGGTCCGAAACTTTCCGGCCACGACCCATCCAGACCCCGCACCCCAAGGCCGCAACCAGGACGGCAACGGCCACCACGCCTGCAGTGACGGGGCCAGTGTGGGCCAACTGGCCGTCCGGATTCGGGGCCTCGAGGTTGCCATTCGAGGCCTGGATTTCGAGCGAGACACTTGGCTCGGAACCGCCAACCGCCAGACACGCCGGCTGATCGGGGCTGTCGGCCACGAACGACACGCTCGCTGCTTCTTGTGGAACCGGCGCAAGCGCCCGGCCATCGGTACCGGTCACCAGGACCGCGGCTTCGCCCACCTCGGCCCCATTCACATCGGTGAAGGTGGCAAAGACCTGGTGGCCGACGACCGGCTCGGCACCGATGTGCAAATACACCTCGACCCGAGGCGCAGTTCCCTCATCCGACCCCGGCTCGATCGAGCCTTCGATCTCGTAGGCCGGGCAGTCCGAGGAGACGGTTTGGGCGGAGACCGACGCAATATTGCGACCCCCCGCCACCGCCAAGAGACCAAGAAGAGCCATGGTCCGGAACATCGAAGGGAGCACATTGTCGTTCGTCATGTCCGATGATGGGAGGCCCCACCGCTGGCCAGGAGACGACCGAGCAAATCTTGAGCGCGCCACGTGGGCGGCGCTCACGACACTGGATGAGCAGCGATGACATCCAAAACGCGGGACACCTGCAACGTGTCCTCGATCGGCACGACCCAGGAGTCCTCGCCGTGCAGGCGAGCACTGACCGCTTCCACCATCACCGTGAAAGCATCAACGGCTGGAAACGTTTCGAGGTGGTCATCGACGCGCAGACTCGACGGTTCCCGCCACGAGGTGAAGGCTTCCCCATCGACCATGGTCAGTTGGTGTTCGTCTCCATTGACGGACAGCCTTTGAGTCGGGGGACGTGTGAACGAACACTCCAATCGCGCTGCGATGCGATCATCCAGTCGAACATCGGCCACGGTCGTGGCATCCACGCCAGAGGCGCTCAATTCGCGATCCACTCTCTCCACCGATACCGGGAACGCAGCACCGGCGATCGCCGTCCAAACGTGAGCTTGATAGCAACCGACATCCAAGAGTGCTCCTCCACCCCACGCTGGTGACCAGCGATAGTTCTCGGGTTCGGCATTCTCGAAGGTGAATGCCGAGTCGATGGTGCGCAGCGAACCCAATGCTCCACTCGACGCCAGATCGACGAATCGTCGAAAGCGAGGGTGCCAACGAATCCAGGCGGCTTCCACGAGGAGCCGGTCGTGGCGTCGGGCTGTGGCAATCATGCTTGCGACATCGACCGCGGTGATACCGAGGGGCTTCTCGCAGAGGACGTGTTTGCCGGCCCGCAGTGCTGCCATGACCCATTCCAGATGTTGGGAATTGGCCAAGCCGATGTAGACGGCATCGACTGCAGGATCCTCGAGAAGCTCGGCATACCCGGCGGCTACCGACAGGGGTTGCAGAGACGATGAACGTTGCGGATCACGGCTGGCCACGGCGTGCAACACTGCATTGCCCGCAGCATGTACCGCTGGAGCCATCGCTCTCGAAGCCACGTACCCGGCCCCGAGAAAACCCCAACGGATCATCAGCGCATCGGCGCAGTCCGCACCGGATCGATCAAATGAGGAACGACGGGATTCCCGTGGCAGCGTGCCGAGGCCTCGGCGGCCTCCATGATGGCCACGACATCTCGAGATTGCGTGGCCGTCACCGGCATGGGCACCCCGTGCTCGAAGAACTCCACGATCGAGCGATGGAAGGTGAAGGGCTCGACATCATCCAGGTCCACGACTTCCGGGGTGCGTCCCGGTCGGTGAATGCTCAGAATCGCCGGCACATCGGCCACCGCTGGTTCCGCCGCCGGATCCCAGTCACCGACGATGGCCCCTTCGGTTCCCAGCACATAGAACTTGGGCTTGCGGGCGGCCGCAAGATCGGAATTGACGAACGTGGCCTGCTTGCCCGATTCGAAGGTGACCGTCACCTGGGCGTGGTCGGCGTTGGTGGCGTGCATCCAGCGACGCTTCTGATTGAGTCCGCTGACGTGGGACACGGCATCTGGAAAGACGGCCAAGATCTGATCCAGGTAGTGACTACCCCAATCGAAGATCGCCCCGCCCGAGACAGTGGCATCCGAGTGCCAGTAATGACATGGTTCCGCATGTCCTCCGACGAAGCTGTCGTACTGGAACACCTCTCCGATGACACAGGCGTCGATGAGATGTTGGAGTGTGACGAAGTCACGGTCGAATCGGCGATTCTGGTAGACCACCAAGAGAAGCCCTTTGGATGCGGCCATCCCCAGCAGTTCGTCGCACTCCTTCGTGGTGAGGGCCATGGGTTTTTCGACCACGACATGGAGTCCTCTGTTCAATGCCGCTTGAGCCCACTCGAAGTGGCTGTTCGGCGGTGTGGAGATGATCACCAGGTCGACAAGACCCGAATCCAACATGGCTCCTGCATCGGAGAACGTGGCCGCATCGGGAGCCAATGCCAACGCCGCCTGAACGCGATCGGGATTGGTGTCGCAGACCGCCGACAGAGTGAGTCCATCGGTCTCCTGAATGGCCACGTTGTGTTCGTGTCCGATCGCTCCGTACGCCAGGAGCCCTACTCTCATCGGTTTTCTTTCGGGCAATCCTGCGCTCACCGTCGAGAGTCTAGGTGGGTACGCCAATTCTCGAAAAACAAGGATCCCACCGGTCCACGATGGAGATCGGACGAACTGAACAGTTCATCGAATTCTTGCAGCGGTCCCACTGCCGGTACCCTGCAAGAGCCATGAACGGGTCCGCTTCCATCACGGATGAGGCGGCGCGTCGTCGGACATTCGCCATCATCAGTCATCCCGATGCCGGCAAGACCAGCTTGACCGAGAAGTTCCTCCTCTATGCCGGGGCGGTCCAAGAGGCCGGGGCCGTTCGTGCCCGGCAAGGCCAGCGGTCGGCCACGTCGGATTGGATGGAGATGGAACGCCAGCGCGGTATCTCGATTTCGTCCACAGTGCTGCAGTTCCCGTACCGCGATCACGTCTTCAACTTGTTGGACACTCCCGGTCACCGCGATTTCTCCGAGGACACGTACCGAGTTCTCGCTGCAGTGGATGCTGTGATCATGGTCCTCGACACCGCCAAGGGCATCGAGTCCCAGACCCTCAAGTTGTTCCATGTCTGCCGGTCGCGCAATCTGCCGGTGCTCACTTTCTTCAACAAGTTCGACCGTCCCGGTCGCGATCCCCTCGAACTCCTCGATGAAGTGGAACAACAAATCGGACTTCGCGCCACACCGGCCACGTGGCCGGTTGGAATTCCTGGTGATTTCCGGGGCACCATCGATCGCCGGACCGGTACTTTCACCAAGTACACGCGCACCGCCCGGGGAGCGGCGGCAGCACCCGAAGAGATCATGGATGCCGACCGCGCCGCCGTCGAAGAAGGTGATGCCTGGTCCACGGCGATGGAGTCGTGCTCGTTGCTCGATGCGATCGGAGCCACGGTGGACATTCCATCGTTTCTCGTCGGGAAGAGCACACCCGTTTTCGTCGGTTCAGCCCTCACGAATTTCGGAGTTCGGGCACTGCTCGACGCCGTCGCCGACTTGGCTCCGCCTCCCGGCCCCCGTCCGGACGTGAACGACGTGCTGCGACCGCTCGACAGCGACTTCTCGGGCTTCGTGTTCAAGATTCAGGCCAATATGGATCCCAACCACCGAGATCGCCTGGCCTTCGCCCGTGTCTGCTCGGGCCGCTTCGAACGCGGGATGGACATGACCTGCACGCGCTCGGGTCGATCAGTGGGTACCAAGTACGCCACCACTGCTTTTGGCAACGAGCGGTCCACGATCGAGGAGGCGTTTCCCGGCGACATCATCGGATTGGTGAACGCCGGTGATCTGCGCATCGGCGACACCATCTTCGAGGGCAAGAAGGTGGAATTCGCCGGAGTTCCCCGTTTCAACCCCGAAGTCTTTGCGGTGGCCCGCCCGTTGGATCGCAGCAAGATCAAGCAGTTCCGACGGGGACTCGAGCAATTGGACGAAGAAGGGGTCGTCCAAGTTCTCCGAGATCTCGATTTCGGAGACACTGAACCGGTGCTCGCTGCCGTGGGGGTCCTGCAGTTCGAAGTGTTCGCCCATCGCCTGCGAAGTGAATTCGGTGCACCCGCCGAGATCGTGTCGGCCCCGTATCAGGCCATGCGCATCACCAACCGAGCCAGTGCCGACCGCCTTCGTGCGATCGGCGGCATCCGAATTCTCCACCGTGGCGACAACGAAATGGTCGCTCTCTTCGAAAACAAGTACCGCCTCCAGCGCCTGGAACAGGACGAACCGGAACTCGAGCTGCAACCGGTGTTCTCGGGACAACCCGATTCCTGATCTCGGCGATCAATCGGCGAAGACCACGGTGTCCACGGACTCCGCTTCGATGGCATCTTCGGTGAAGAGCACCGGACGCCAGTTCTTCTCGCTGAATCGCACCAGTTGACTGGTGAATGCCGGCGCGGTGCGGTCCCCAGTGTTCGCGTAGGTGAGCAGAACCCGGCCCACTGGAGATCCACTGGTGTAGTCGACGACGAGCAAGAAGCTGGTTCCATAGTTGATGGGATACCCATCCTTGGTGAGGCTCGAACCAGGAGCGATCCGATCGCCGCGAACGGGTACGGGTTCGGTGGAGGATCCGGTCACCGCCCAACCAACCACATTCGGAACTCCGTCCACCGACGAACCCCCATGGATCGGAATTCGCATCGTGGAACGGGCTGCGAACTGCGTGTCGCGAAGGGTGGCATCGACACCGAATCCGGCCGTCTGCAAGATCTGCACGGCCCGAGCCAGATTCACCAGGATCTGATCGTTGTCTCCCAAGGGGGCAGCGAGACCACGCGGTGTGCCGAGGGGATCCGTCGGATCGAACGGTTCTGCGAACAGTGCGCCCGCCTCGCGTTGCGCAATTGGCGGAAACTGACCCATGAACTCGCGCCACAGAGGTGCACCGACCGCGTCGAGATCGAAAGTGCCATCCCAGGAGGCGAGAGTACGGCAGGCGGCACCGATGTCGATCGCTGCCGCCGGAAGTGCTTCGGCACCATCGGAATCGGTCAAGGCCGGAACATCCACGACTGCGTTGGCCGTGCAGCGTTCCACGACGGCCGCACGTAATGACCAGGCCGGGAAACTGGTGTTGGCCAATGCTGCATCGGCAAGTTCATCGGCGGAGAACAGCCCATCGGATCCCGAGAACTCCCGACCCTGTTCCACATCCAAGATCCGAAGATTCTCGCGAGTCCGCAAGGATCGCGCCGTTTCCTGGTCACCATGGAGGATGCTGTAGGCACCCGCCAACGTTTCGTCCGGGTTGTTCACCCAGAAGCTGTCGTTGGCGTTGAAAACCACATCGGTGCGCTCGGTCACCGGCAGTTCGTCCCACGGCACGAGACCCGGGTCCCGCGCTCCGAGTTGCTCCTCCCAGCGGTTCACGGACGTCGATCCGTCGAGGAGAACTGCACCACTCTGACGGGCCAATGCCGTCAGGCCTCCGGCCGCCAATTCGGCTCGATACGCCGCCTCGGCTTGCGGACTCAGGTTCGGTGTCGCCGACACATCGCCGTACCACACCCGCCCGTCCCGACCCACTGCGACGGTGTTGAACAGCGGTACACCCTGGTGCTCGCGATGGGCGTCGATGAAATCGTCCAAACTCTTGGACTCCAGCATGGCTGCGTACTGCAGGATGAACTCGTCGTTGTCGATGTTGGCGTCGCGATAGGTGATGACCTGGCTTTCGGTCCATCCAACCCCCGGGAAATTGAGCAATGGCCCATATTCGCTGAACCACATTTCTCGAACCTCGGGCCGTGTCGAGCCGTCACCCTGAAGGACCTCGACGACGAACTGACGCGGCTCGAAGGGGATCGCCTCCCCATCCACCACGTACTCGAAGGGGTTGTCCGGCGACAGGGTCAGGGAATAGGCGGTGAACCGATTCCCGGCCGACACGGTGTGGGTCCATGCGAACTCCGATGTGAAGCCGATGCCGATGCCAGGAACACCGAGAAGGTTGGCTCCGTAAATGTCCAACTCGCCCGGCACGGTCAGTTGCACTTCCCAGAATCGGAGTTCCCCTTCCCACGGGAAATGAGGATTGGCCACGAGTACCCCACCCACGCCACCTTCGACGCGATCCCGCCCGATGGCCCAACCGTTGCTCCCCACCGATGATTCCGTTGTGAGCCCAACCGTTGGCACGGCATCCTCGGGCAGGATCGGCGGAACTGCGGTGGCGATGTAGTTGGTGAGCCTCGCTCCAGATGCGGTGAGAGCAATGGACCGCGCATATGCGTAGACATCGGCTCCCGACACCGGCTCGACCCAAGTCTGACCTTTGCACCAACCAGTCAAGCCATCGATACCAACCGCTTCGAGGTGGGCGTTCCAACCAGCGGCGAAGGCTTCGAACTGTTCGGTGATGTGGTCGGGGACAGCCGCGTAGTCGGCGCGAGCCAGCGCATCGATCCCGATGGCCGCCCAGGCGAAGTCACTGTTCACGTTGGCGTCGTCCTCGCCCGGTCCAAGAATCGCGGCACGGCGACTCTGCACCTTCAACATCTGGTCCGCCAGGGAACACGCGTGGTCCTCACCGCTTGCGTAGCCCTGCCCGAAGAAGACGCCCGGCAAATCGTCGGCCAGAATATGAGGGACACCATCGGGCGTGCGACGAATGGTTGCTTCGTACCGATGCCCGTCGGCGTCCTTCACGGTCGACGCCGTGGATTGGTCCCCGCTCGTTCCATCGTCGCCCGAGCAGGCGCCAGCGATCAGGAGGAGGGCGAGAATGACGGATCGCGCCGGGGACGCCTTCAGAGGGGACATACCCGAGTGTGGCACAGGCACCTCGACCTGCGTCGTCAACTCTGCAGAATCAGCCCGGACAGACGACCCTCGGACCGCCAATCCTCCAAGACTTTGACGAAGGCAACCGGACCGGCCCCATAACTTCCACTTTGCACGCTGCGAGCTGCCGGTCGACCCTCGTTGTTGTAGTAGCCCGGAGTACAGGATTCGAGGAACTTCACATTGTTCTGCGCGAGAGCGATGATGCGTTGCACCCACTCTTCTTCGGCATCTGGGGCCACCTCCATCCGCGTGATGCCGTCATCGAGAAGTCGCCCAATGATGTACGCGATGTGGCGTGCTTGTTCTTCCAACATATGCGGAAAGTTGACGGTGAAACCGGACTGCACATTGCTGACGATGAAGCAATTCGGAAAGCCGTGGCTGTGGAACCCGTGCAACGTGCGAGCTCCATCCTTCCAATGTTCGGTCAGTGACGTCCCATCGACTCCATAGATCTCATACCCTGCCCGCCGCGAATACTCGGTTCCCACTTCGAAACCGGTCGCGGAGATGAGGC
>JBMTPW010000044.1:0-10550 GCA_049444115.1 Ilumatobacteraceae bacterium
GGAGACCGAGGAAGTACCACGGAGCCTTCGACGGGTTGGGCGTCTAGTTGGGGTTGGCCAACTGCAGAAGGGGCGCATTCACCCAGATCGAGAAGAAGAACAGGAAAGCCGTACAGGCCAGCGCCGCCACGAATTCCACGGCCAGGAGGTGTGGCCAGGTGTGCACCTTGTCCACCGGCGTGGCCTTCACGTCCTGAATCGACCCGGACTTGCCCACGGTGAGCAGTCGTTGCGTGTGCCCGCCGGGACCAGCGCCCACCGGCACGCCACCGGAGGCCACCGTCGCAGCCACGACGGCTCCGACCTTTTCGGCCACCGCCACCGCGCCACCTTCGTCGGTCTTCGACCGCGCCGCCTTGCTGCGCTCCAACAGATGAGCAGGGATACGCGAATCGCCGGCATCGCCGGAGTCGCTGCCGCCGGCTGGAGCCGATTCGGCTGCGGCCTTTTCGCGGGCCGCCTGGGCCCGCTTCAAGAGGTGCTCGGGAATCTCAGTCATCGCGAATGCTCGTCCTTTCCGATCACAGGGGTCCGGAGATGCCGCCGTCCTTGCGGACACGCCAGAAGTGGATAGCCATGAAGATCACGATCACGAAGGGCAGCATCAGCACGTGGAGCACGTACCAACGCAGCAACGTTTCCGATCCGATCTCGACACCGCCGAGAAGGACGAATCTCACTTGTGATCCGAACACCGGCGTGTAGCCCATCATGTTGGTCCCCACCGCCACGGCCCACATGGCCAACTGGTCCCAGGGCAAGAGGTATCCGGTGAAGGACAACAACAATGTGAGCGTGAGCAGAACCACACCAATGACCCAGTTGAACTCTCGAGGAGCCTTGTAGGCCCCGTGATAGAAGACGCGGGCCATGTGCAGGAACACCGAGAGGACCATCAAGTGCGCGCCCCAGCGGTGCATGTTGCGCACGAGTAATCCGAACGCCACCGAGGTCTGCAAGCTGCTGATGTCGTTCCAAGCTGCTGTGGCCTCCGGACGGTAGAAGAACATCAAGAAGATGCCGGTCACGGTGAGCAGGATGAACAAGAAGAAACTCAACCCCCCGAGGCACAGCGTGTAGCTCACCTTGACGGCGTGCCGCTTCACCTTCACCGGGTGCAGGTGGTACAGCACCGAGTTCATGATCACGTACGAACGGTTACGCGGACTGTCGGAGTAGCCCTTGCGGAAGATCGAGCCGGGACGGAAGATCGAGTTCCAGGCTTGGCTGCCTTGCACGTTCTCGATCGTCTTGTTCAGACGCTCTTTGGCGGTGGGGCGGGAATCGTCGATGACCTTTGCCATGATTTCTCCTAGAAGCGCATTCCGTAGGCGTATCCGTGGTTGGCGGTACGGGTGTGGGTGTCGCCGGTGGCCAATGCGGCTCCGGCCTTGCCGAGAATGATGACCCCGGTGGGGCAACGATCGACGCAGAGCGCGCAGCGGGTGCACACGTCGTCATCGATGATGAACAGAACGTTGTCGCTCGGGTCGAGGCCGGGACGCTCGGTATTGGTGGCTTCGGTGACCGCGTCGGGAGTGACCATGTGGATGCACTTCCACGGGCAGATGTCCACGCAGCCCTCGCACATGATGCACTCGGACTGATCGATATGAATGAACTGCTTGGGCTTGACGGCCTTGGTGAGATAGTCCGCGTCCACCTCGACCAGTTGGTACTGGTCGGTGAAGGGCATCATCGGGGGATTTGCGTCGGTGCGGGCCATGTCAGATCTCTTCCAACATCAAGCTTTCTTCACCAATGGGCGACCGTAGGTGGACTGTTCGAGCTCGGTGGACTTGGTGGCACCGCGCTTTTGCCACCAGGACCACATGTAGATCTGCAGGCCGAGGAAGAAGCCGTAGATGACCGTGACGATGATGTCGCCGACCTGCAGATAGTTGATGTCGAAGGGGAAACTGCCACCCTTGGCCTGGGACTTGAAGATGTCGCCGGGTCCGTAGAGCATCTTGTCGGACTGCCAGCCGAGTTCGTTCTGCACGTGGACCAGCCACTGGTGCGGCACCACGCCATACGCGAGGAACATCACGAAGAAGGCGTAGACCGATCCGACCATGGCCTCGCCCCAACTCACCGGCGTGCCGATGGGCCGACGCTTGCCGTATACGAACACCACACCCGTGAGTGCCAGGGTGAGCACCAAGGAGAAAATGAAGGCCTGGTTCATTCCGGGCCACTCGAGAATGTCTATTGCCAGCATCGAGCCGGTCACCCTTCCTTGTCCCGTGTGCCTAGTTGTGCCGTTCGAGTGTCATGTCGATCGATACTTCGTTCGGGTGGCGACGGACGAAACTCCTGCATCGACGACCGTTCACCACCGCTTTGACCTCCCTCACCTTAGCCATTTCTGTTCCGATGCGACCCAACTGACTGCAGTGAAATCCCTGGTTGAGTCGTCACATGCGCGACTGAACGCGGATTCGGTTGCCGCCGGTGGGTATCGCTGACCGGCACGGCGCGGTTGTGCGTAAGTGCGCCGAACTCGTCGACTCCGGGATTTCCCCACGAGCCCGTTCAGCCCTCTAGTGTTGTGGTCGGCCCGTACGTCGAAAGGACTGGTCAGTGACCGAAATTCCCGAGCACCTCCTGAAAAGGTCCCGCGACCGCAAGGCAGCCGCGGGGGGCGATGGCGAGGCCTCGGTTCCAGCAACCACGGCACCAGCCACCCCGGCACCGGTCGCCGCCACTGCTCCGGCTCCGGCCCCCAAGGTGGAGGTCAAACCCGACCCTCCATATGTGGCGGCCGCCAAGACCAGGCAGCGCATCCCGTACTGGGCCATGGGAACCCTCGCCCTGATGCCGGTCTTCTTGTTCATGTACGTGCGCGGTCTGCAGCCCCAAGAAGCCGAGGCCTCCGGCCCGATTGCCATCGGCATCGAGAACTACGGCGGTTGCGCCAGCTGTCACGGCGCCGATGGTGGAGGCGGAGCCGGACGTGCCTTCAGCAATGGCGAGTCTCTCAAGACCTTCCCGCACATCGAAGACATGTTGAACTGGATCTATGTCGGCACCGAGGCCTTCGAGGCCGCGGGCGTGGCCACCTACGGCGATCCGGACCGCGAAGGCGGAGCCCATGCGCCGCGGTCCTACAACGGCAGTGCCATGCCGGCCCAGGGAGCCAAGTACGGCGGGGCCCTCACCGATTACGAGATCCTGGGTCTGACGTGTCACATCCGCTACGACTTGGCCGGAGCCGACGAAGCCGGTGATTGGGCCGAAGAGTACGAGAAGTGGTGCAGTCCGGACAGTGAGATCTTCATGGGTCTCGAGGACGGGTCGCTCACCTTCGACTCCGCAGAGTTGGGTATCGGCACCGATCCCCGCCTCGGCCGCCCCGCCGGGGACATGTCCGGCGCATAGCCGGAGAGGTTTTCACGGAGGCGGGAATCATCTCGGCGCCTAGCCGGAGATGTTTCCACGTGGACGGGAACCAACCCAGCCCGAGCCACGCAACTCTGTGACCGACGAAACGTCGGTGTCGCCAATCTTTCTCCGTCCGCTTGCGTGGGCGCGACCTGAGGCCACCACACTGACGGGATGAGTTCGGCCCAAACCTCCCCCGAGATTCCCGAATCCCGTCAGGCTCAGCACGATGTGCTGATCATCGGGGCCGGACCCGCCGGGGCCTCCGCCGCCTACTGGCTGGCCCGGAACGGGCTCGACGTGGTGATGGTCGACAAGAAGTCCTTCCCTCGCGAAAAGACCTGTGGTGACGGACTGACCCCGCGTGCGGTCAAGCAACTCGACGACATGGGCCTCGGCGAGGAACTGAAGCAGTACCACCGGTACGAAGGGCTACGGGCGACGGCGCACGGAAAGGCGCTCGAATTGCAGTGGCCCACGCACCCGATCTATCCCCAGCACGGCTACGTGGTGCGGCGTCGTGAACTGGACACCATGGTGGTACGGAACGCTGTCGCTGCCGGAGCCACGCTCCTCGAAGGTCACGAAGCCCTGAGTCCGGTATCCGAACGCGGTTTCGTGCGCGGTGCCACGGTGCAAGCGAAACAGCCGGGCTCGGATCAACCGATCACCAAGGACCTCACGGCGCGGTACGTGATCGTGGCCGATGGAGCCAACTCCCGATTCGGCCGCGCCTTGGGCACCTACCGCACCAAGGAGTGGCCCTACGGAACGGCGATTCGAACGTATTGGGAGACGCCGCGTCATGCCGAACCCTGGATCGAATCCGCACTCGACGTGAAGGACCGTCAGGGCAATCCTCTGCCCGGCTACGGCTGGATCTTCCCCGTGGGAGACGGAACGGTGAACATCGGTGTGGGTCTGTTGTCGACGTTCCGCGATTTCAAGAGCGTCAACACCACACACCTCTTGAACGAGTACGCCCACATGGTCGCCGATCGTTGGGAGATCGATCCCGATCAGCCCACCGGCAAGGCCACCTCTGGTCGCATTCCCATGGGTGGGTCGGTCGGTCCCAAGTCGGGTCCGACATATCTGGTCATCGGCGATGCCGCCGGCAGCGTGAATCCGTTCAATGGTGAGGGAATCGACTACGCCTACGAAACGGCCCGCATGGCCGCACAGGTTCTGACCGAAGCCATTCGCAACAACGATCCGGCCGCTCTGCAGCGCTATCAGTCGCTGCTCGACGACGAGTACGGGCAGTACTTCAAAGTGGCGCGTCTCTTCGCCCGTATCATCGGCCGTCCGGCCATCATGCGCGAACTGTCACGAGTTGGAATGCAGAGTCGCACGCTCATGGAGTGGGTCCTGCGCATCATGGCCAACCTGTTGCGGCCCGATGAGATCGGTCCGGCCGAGGCCGCCTACAAGGCCGCGGCAGCCATCGTGCGTCTCGCTCCCAACGCCTGATCAGGTGCAACGCACCGCCGAGACTTGGGACTGTCCAAGATCGACGATGGTCACGTGGCTGGTACCGAATCGTTCCACGAAGGCGGCCAGGTTCGCCGTTTCGTCATCGCAACGCCTCACGACCTTGTCGAGAAGCGGTACCTCCCAGCCGTTGGTCAGCCGCGCGTAGGTGACTCCATCGAGAAGTTCTTCGATGGGTGGGAGCTCCACTTCGTTCGACTCGATGGGCGGAGCCGGAACCAAAGCGAACCAGACGATCCCGTCGCCCAAGGTGTCGGCGAGGATGACACACGAATCGGGAACTTCGGGCGACAGACACGACGACTGCCCGAGCGTGCCGTCGGTGATGGTCAGCAAGCGACCGCTCTGGAGCACGGCAGTGGCATTGCCCCGGGAGACTCCGTCGGCCACCGACCACGATCCATCGGAACGCACCGTCGAGGTGCGAGCGATGAGATCGATGCGCCTGGTGTTGGCCGTTTCGACGACTGTCACCGGCGAACCGTTGTCACGAATGGTCGCCAGGATGGCCAGCAACACCACCAAACTGCCGACGGCCGCCCAATAACGCCAGGTGAAGAACTGCCGCACGCGCCAAGCCTACGGATTCAGTCCGCGACGGACCTGGCGGCTCGCTCGATGCGTCCGGCCAACTCGTCGAGCACGGCGTCGTCATGGGCCAGACCCACGAACAACGCCTCGTACGCGCCGGGGGCGATGGCCACACCTTCGCGGAGAAGCGCATGGAAGAGTCGCGCGAAGAGCGCCTCGTCGGTGGTCTTGGCTTCGGTGAAGTTCACCGGCAGCCGCGGATCGTCAACAGGTATTTCGCCAACAAGTTTCCTGCCGGTCAGTTCCTCACCCAGATGTATGCCGGTCAGCGTGCCCACCCGCGACACGTTGATCGGAATGCCGGCCGACTTCCCAGCCTCACTCAACATCGACGCCAATCGCTCGGCGCGCCCCTCCAGTTCGGCGTACACCTCATCGGTCAACACGCTCAGTGCGGCCAGTCCGGCCGCCGTGGCCAACGGATTGCCAGCCAGGGTTCCAGCGTGGAACACCGAGCCGAGCGGCGACAGGTTCTCCATGATCTCCCGTCGGCCACCGACAGCACCCACCGGCAGTCCGCCACCGATGACCTTGCCGAAACAGGTGAGATCGGGCCGCACGCCGAATCGACCTTGAGCACCGCCACGACCCAACCGAAAGCCGGTGATGACTTCGTCGAAGACCAGCAATGCACCGACACGGTCACAGGCGGCGCGCAATCCCTCGAGGAAACCCGCAGCCGGAGCGACCACGCCCATGTTGGCGGCAACCGGCTCGACGATGACCGCGGCCACGCTCTCGTCCAATTCCGGAACCTGGTTGTAGGGCACCACCAAGGTGTTGGCCACGGCTTCTGCGGGAACACCAGCCGTTCCCGGCAAACCCAACGTGGCCACACCGCTTCCACCGGCAGCCAACAGAGCATCGGTGGCTCCGTGGAAGTTGCCGTCGAAGATCACCACTTTCGATCGACCAGTGGCGCCGCGCGCCAGACGCACCGCCGTGGAGGTGGCTTCGGTTCCTGAGTTCATGAAGCGCACGCGTTCGCACGACGGCACGCGTTCGCGGATGGCTTCGGCCAACTTCATCTCCCGTGGCGTGGGGGCACCGTAAGAGGTTCCGTCGCCGGCGGCTCGTTGGATGGCTTCGGTCACCACCGGATGGGCATGGCCGAGAATGATCGCCCCGTAGCTCTGCACCAAATCGATGTAGGTGCGACCTTGCACGTCCACGACATGGGCGCCTTTTCCTCGAGCCACGATGTACGGCCGACCGCCAACGGCCTTGAAGGCGCGGATCGACGAGTTCACGCCTCCGGGAATGACCCGGGTCGAACGCTCGAACATCGTGAGATTCAAGGGCATCCCGGCGCCGGTGCAGACCACCGGGTCGCAACCGGCGGCTACGCATGTTCGGGAATCGCAGTACGGGATCATCGTGTTCACGTCGACTGTTCAGCGAACCAGCGGGTGAGGTAGGTCAAGATGATGTCGGCTCCCGCTCGTTTGATGGCCGTGAGTTGTTCGGTGGCCACCACGTCGTGATCGATCCAGCCATTGGAACTGGCGGCTTTGATCATCGCGTACTCACCGCTCACGTGGTATGCGGCGACTGGTACTTGAACCATGGCCCGCACTGCGGCGATGACGTCCAGATACGACAGCGCCGGCTTCACCATCACCATGTCGGCACCTTGGGCGATATCGGCTTCGACTTCCACCAGTGCTTCGCGGGCGTTGCGCCAGTCCTGCTGATAACCCTTGCGGTCTCCCCCGCCGGCGATCTGCACGTCGACGGCATCGCGGAAGGGTCCGTAGAGACCGGACGCATACTTGGCCGAATAGGCGAGGATCGCCGTCCGTTCGAAACCGGCGGCATCGAGCGCAGAGCGAATGGCGCCCACCTGACCGTCCATCATTCCGCTCGGAGCCACGACATGTGCTCCAGCGGTGGCCTGGGCGATGGCGGCGCGAGCGTAGATCTCCAAGGTGGCGTCATTGTCCACGTCACCATGCACATCGAGGACACCGCAATGACCATGACTGGTGTATTCGTCCACGCAGAGATCGGCCATCAACACCATCTCGTCGCCGAGATCGTGACGCAGATCCTGCAGAGCCAACTGCACGATGCCGTTGGGGTCGAAGGCCCCAGAACCGAGCGGGTCCTTGGCGGCCGGTACACCGAACAGGATCACGGCCCGCACGCCGAGATCGGCGAGTTGGCGCACTTCGGCTCGCAGGCTGGTTCGGGAGTGCTGGACGACACCGGGCAGGGACGTGATGGGGACCGGAGCGTCGATGCCCTCACGCACGAAGAGCGGGGCCACCAGATCCGAGACGTGCAAGCGGGTTTCGGCGACGAGTTCGCGCAAAGCCGATGTCCGACGCAGACGACGCGGTCGGAACTGCGGGAAGCTTGCGGGCATTCGGCCAGCCTACGGGCGCCTCGTTCCCGGCAGACCGCCGGATCCACGACGCCACTGGAACCGGTAGGGATCCAAGTCACCACAGGATCCAAGTCACCACGGGATCCAAGTCACCACAGGATCCCGTCGGGCTCCAAGTCACCACAGGATCCAAGTCACCACGGGATCCAAGTCACCACGGGATCCCTATGCATCGGCGAGACCGAGGGCCTGCACCACGGCTCGAACCAAACCGTCCAGACTCTGCTCGGCGGCCACGGTGCAACGCGGGAATCCCGCCCTCGCCAGTGCCTCGGCGGTCGACGGACCCATGGCCACGACGACGGCTGGCATGGTCGGTCCGAGCGCGGCCACCCAGGACTGCACCGCCGAGGGAGCTGCCATCACCACGGCGTCACTGTCGGCGATCACGGCGCGCATGGCGGCAATCTCCTCGGTCGTGAACGGCACCGGCTCGGTGCCATAGGTGGCAATGCGATCGATGGTCCATCCTTTGGCAGCCGCCGCTCGTTCGAAATCCGTCCCGGCGTCACGGGCCACCGCCAACAGCAAGCGACCCGGACCTTCCGGAAAGGCCTCGCCGAGAGCGGCGCCCGTTTGCACCGGCGGCACGAGATCCGCACCGCCGAGGGCCTCTGCCGTCGCTCGACCCACGGCGGCGAATCGGGGCGGTGACGTCGATTCACCCGACGACGGGTGCGTTGCGGTGTTCATCACTGCCTTCAGGGCGTCACGCACGCGACGCCCACCTTCGGGGGAGGTCACCACCACCCAGTCGTACGCGGACAGGTTCGCCACCGCGTCTCGTAGCGCCGCTCCCCCATCGGCTGCATCGACGGTACGCGTGAGGGGCATCTCCACCACGTCGAGACCGAACTTCCGCAGACGGTCAACCAACGGTCCCGACTTCTCCGCGGCGCGCGTGACGATCACTCGCCGGGCGCTCCCACCGTGACCCGTCACGTCACCTGCGATCCCACCATCGCCACGGCCACGCATCACTTCGACCACCCATTCCGCCAGTTCTCCACGTCACGTCCCGCTGATCGCCGCACGCGCCTCCTGAGCGGCACGACGTGCCCGGCTCAGCAATTCGTCGTGCGCGACCGTCGGACCGGTGTCGATGGTGGCGAGATGATGGTCGGTGCCATCGTCGGAAGCCAGATACACGCGCATCACCGAACCATCGTCGAAGGCTCCGACGGGAAGTGAGCATCCGGAACCCAATTCGGCGAGAAAGGCCCGTTCATGTTCCACGGCGCGCCGTGACGGGGCGTGATCGATGGCGGCCAACAGATCGCCGATGACGCGATCCTCGTCGCGACATTCGATGGCTACACATCCTTGACCCACCGCTGGCACCATGTCGACGACATCGAGGAATTCGTCCACTCGATCGGTCCACCCGAGAATTTCCAGGGCTGCCGCCGCCATCACGATCGATCCGGATTCGGGGATCTTCTCCAGACGGGTGGGAATGTTGCCGCGCAGTTCAACGAAATTCAGATCCTGACGCAGTCGAAGCAGCTGTGCTCGCCGCCGCACCGAGCCGGTGGCCACCGTGGCCCCCATGGCAAGCTCGTCCAAACGTCGACCCACCAGGACGTCTCGAGGATCGCGTCGACGTCCGAAGGCACCGATGACCAATCCATCGGCCGGTGTCGAAGGCAAATCCTTGGCGCTGTGCACAGCGATATCGGCCTGGCCATCGAGAACGGCGCGCTGCACTTCCTTCACGAACACTCCCTGGCCACCCATGGTGTGCAGAGGTACGTCCCGACGCTGATCCCCCACGGTGTCCACGAAGACCAATTCCACGGCGAGACCGGGATGAGTCTGCTGCAATTCGTCACCGACCGCCGCGGCTTGGGTGCGAGCCTGGGCCGATCCCCGCGTCGCGATGCGCACGAGTGTCATCGAATCCTCAGCGCAGATCGAAGAGGTCGCGCACCGCGGCCGCATTCCGCTCGCCGCGCGGCGTGCCGGCATCGTCTTTCAGGCGCACCGACAGATCGTGCAACAACTTGGCCACGATGCCCTTGGTGAGAGCTTCGACCGCGGTCCGTTGGTCGTCGTCGAGCGATGACAACTTCTTCATCAATCGGTCGACTTCGGCTGCGCGCACCGCTTCGGCCCGCTCGTGCAACTGCGCCACCAGCGGAGCAGCCTGGCGGGCCGTGGACTCCACCACGAACCGTTCCACTTCTTCGGCCACGATGGTGCGTACCGCCGCTGCCTCGGTGGCTCGCAACGCTTGACCCCGGGCGGCCCAGTCCCGCAGATCGTCCAGATCGAAGAGAGTCACACCCTCGAGCTCGGCGACGATGTGATCCACGTCGCGCGGGACGGCGATGTCCACGATGAGCAACGGCCGATGCGTCCGTTGTTCCATGGCCGAGCGAACCATGTCGTGATCGATCACGGTCGTCCCGGCCCCGGTGCAGGTGATGATGGCATCGGCTCCAGCCATGGTCTCGGCCAAGCGGAAGAACTCGGTGACCGTGCCCGATACTCGGTCCGCCAACATCTGGGCCTTGCCGATGGTGCGGTTGGTCACCAGGATCTCGCCCAGCATCTTCTTGACGGGGTCGTCATCTGCCGGCATGATCCGAACAGGAGACACAGCGTTGTAGAAGTTGCCTGCGAAGGATGGCACCTCCTGGCCATTGAGTGGGTCTACCTTGGTTGCACCCATCGATACCAGGCCGCCGGA
>JBMTPW010000045.1:0-10503 GCA_049444115.1 Ilumatobacteraceae bacterium
CCGGATGGCAACTACACGGTGTCGTTCACCACGCCGAGCGGCTCGGTCGACGAGCAGACCGCACTGGCGCTCACGAACGCCTCTGCTCGGGTCGAGAGTCTGACCGTGGATCCGGGTGTGGTCGTCGAAATCGACAAGACGCGACAAGTGTTGTTCGTGGTGGTCGATGGTCGCGTCGAGTGGGCACTGAACATCTCCACCGGAAGCGGCCAGTACTACTTGGAGCAGAATCAGAAGGATCCGACGAAATGGGAGTCCGGTCGCTCCTTGACCCCGTCGGGACGTTTCACGGTGCAGCGCGAGCGCCCCGAGGGTTGGTGGAAGGGCGATCTCGGCGAGATCTACCGGCCGAAGTACTTCAAGGGAGGCATCGCCCTGCACGGTTCGCCGAGCATTCCCAATTATCCGGCGTCGCACGGCTGTGTGCGGGTGAGCACTCCGGCGATGGACATGATCTGGTCCACTGGTTTGGTTCCGATCGGCACTCCGGTCTGGGTCTATGGTGAGGACGTCCCACCCATGGGTGACCCGCCGCAACCACCAGCCCCGCTGCCACCGAGCACGGAAGCGCCCCTGCTGACAATCCCGCCGATTAACTTCACCTTCTGACTGCCATGAACAACTTCATCTCCTATTCCCGTGAGGGCCGCATCGGAACCATCACCATCGATCGTCCCGAGAAGAAGAACGCCATGACATTCACCATGCTCGGTGAGTTCATCGACACCGTGACCCGCGCCGGGGCTGACGACGCGATTGCCGTGCTCGTCGTGACCGGCGTTCCTGGGGCCTTCTGTGCTGGAACCGATCTGGCCGATCTGTCGACGATTCCGGGGGAGCAGCGCGGTCTGCGTGGAACCGCCGACGAGACCGAGAAATGGTGGCCGCTCGTGCAATGCCCGAAACCCACCATTTGTGCCGTCGACGGGCCGGCCGTCGGTATGGGTGCGGAGTTCACCGTGCAGTGCGATCTTCGGCTGGCGTCGACGAATGCCCGTTTCGCTTGGAATTTCGTGCATCGCGGGCTTGTCCCAGACACAGGGGCCGGTACCTGGCTCCTGCCCCGCATCATCGGTGTGCAACAGGCGCTTCGCCTCACCTACACCGGCGTCATGATCGATGCCGACGAGG
Organism: Ilumatobacteraceae bacterium; assembly: GCA_049444115.1. Taxonomy (GTDB): domain Bacteria; phylum Actinomycetota; class Acidimicrobiia; order Acidimicrobiales; family Ilumatobacteraceae; genus Casp-actino8. The sequence continues at coordinate 1,132 of JBMTPW010000045.1, forward strand.
CCCTCGATCTGGGATACGTCATGGATGTCACCGAACCCGACGATCTGTTGCCGCGAGCCCGGGCCTTGGCCGAACAGATCGCCGCTGGATCTCCCCACAGTCAGCGACTCATCAAGGATCTCACCTATCGCGGCCTCACCGCCCCGATCGCCGAACACATGGCCCGCCACACCGACGCCATGTCGCGCTGCTTCAAGAGTGAGGACCATCGCGAAGGGGTGGCGTCCTTTCTGGAGCGACGTCCGGCACAATTCACCGGTCGTTGAACCGGAGTTCACCTGTGCGGCGTGGAATCGGGTCCCGGATCGGCCACGATGGAGCCATGCGTATTCTCGTGACCAACGATGACGGGATCGATTCCGTCGGCCTGCACGTCCTGGCCCGGGCCATGAAACCTCTGGGCGAGGTGGTGGTCGTCGCCCCCGATCGCGAATTCTCGGGAGCAAGCGTGGCCCTCGGAGCGCTGCATCTCATCCAACCCGAGGTGCATCGCATGTCCGTCGACGGCATCGACGAAGCCTGGGCGGTCACCGGTCCACCGGCCCTGTGCGTGATGTTCGCTCGCTTGGGTGCGTTCGGCGAACCGGTCGACCTGATCGTGTCCGGTATCAATCCGGGAGCCAACGTTGGTCGCTCGGTGTATCACTCGGGCACCGTCGGAGCGGCGATCACCGCCCGCAATGGTTGGGTGTCGGGGGTGGCCGTCAGTCAGGCCGTCACCGGATTCGGTGTGGAGGGCCAGGCGTGGGACGAGATGTTGGTGGGTCAGAAATGGCACACCGCCGCAGAAGTGGCAGCGACGTTCGTCGAAGGTCTGATCGCGAACATGCCCGACACACCGGTCGTAGCGAATCTCAACGTGCCGACTTGCGATCTCGCCGACATCAAGGGGTGGAGGTACGGCCGCATCGGTCATGAGCCGCCTCGACGGATGAGCACGGCGAAGCTCGAAGCCAAAGAGGGCTATGAAGGGAGCTACTACGTGCGCATGGCGTGGGGTGATGCCGCCGAACTTCCCCACGACACCGACGGCGGACTGGTGCAGAACGGCTACGTGAGCGTGAGCTATCTGAGTCCCATCGAGAACCATCACCGACCGGACATGAGCGTGGCCGAGAAGACGCTGGACGTGCTGTTGCACGACGGTGTTCAGATGACCACGACGACCGTACCGAGCTGAGCGAACTCCCAGGTGAAATCGGCGTCCAAATTGGCCTGGCGTTGACAACCGCCGGACAATCGGAGGCCCAGTTCCTCCTCGGTTTGATAGACCGATCCGTCGGAGACGCGGACGGGGAGAGCGTGGAATCCGATCGCCCCGATGTCGGTCTTGAGCCAGCGCACCATCTTGTAGAGGTATGCCTTGCCGTTCCAGGCGGTGGAAACCTCGGAGCGGCTGTAGACCTCGTGCGTTCCCGGCGTCTCGTTGTTGTACTTGCTTCCTGATACCAACCAGGAACGGATCACCATTTCGTTCTCGTCCACCGCCCAGACTCGTTGACCGGCACGTTCGAACACCAGACGGCGCCCTGAACCCGAATTCGGTGGCAGGGGTGGTGCATCGGGGCCGCTTGTGGCCACCGAGGACAGTGGGAAGCCGAGTGTGTCCACCGCACCGGGAGCGGGAGGTGGTGTGCGGATCACGTTGGTGGATTCCTCGATCCAGATGCCGAGCGACAAAGCGGTCTCCCGACCGGCCAATCCATCGACGAACAGTTCGCGTTCTTCCTGCAGTCGGGTCACTGCACCCGCGGTGGCGTTGTCGTAGCGACCGCTCGGAGTTCCGGTGAGGTATCCGGCTGCGATGAGTGCTTCCTGCAGGCACAGGACTTCGGGGCCCGAGTCGCCACCACCCAAGGAATCCGACATCCTGCAGGGTTCGTTGGAGGCGTTTTCGTCACCGACCAGATCTTGAACCCCGACGGGAGTGAACCCCCCGGGTGTGCCAGGTGCTGACGTGGTGGTCGATGCGGACGAGGGCGGTGCCGATGGGGAGGAGTTCGACGACTCTCCCGAACCGGTGACGAGACCGATGATCAACACCAGTCCGGCCACTGCGCCAACGGCAGACATGAGCATCGTGCGCTGCTGAGGGGACGTCATAACGTCCTCTCAGGATACTGAGGACCATTCGAACCGGAAGGTCGGGGCAGTCGATTGAAATGGGTCAGATGACCACGACCACGGTGCCGAGTCGGGCGAAACGCCAGGTGAACTTGGCGTCCAGGTCAGCCTGCCGTTGACAGCCGCTCGAGAGTGGAATCCCCAGTTCCTCGTCCGACTGGTACAGGATCCCGTCGGTGGCACGTCGGGGCAGAGAATGGAATCCGATGGCATCACCGTCCGTCTTCAACCAGCGAACCATGTAGGAGAACGTGGACTCGCCGTCGAGAGAATTGGAGGTCCTCGCTCGACTGTAGACCCGGTGGGTTCCCGGAATTTCGTTGTCGGTACGACTTCCCGACACCAGCCACGACCGAATGACGATTTCGTCGTGATCGACCGCCCAGACGCGCTGGGCTGCCCGGTCGTAGACCAGCCGATATCCACGGCCGGATTCAGGCGGCAGGGGAGGGGAATCCGGACCACTGGTGGCCACGCTCGACAGCGGCATTCCCCAGAGATCGGTTGCTCCCGGAGGTGGAACCGGGGTGCGGAGCACAGTGGCCAGATCGGGCGGCCAGATACCGAGTGCCGTTCCGGTGATGCGACCGACGACACCATCGACCCGTTGTCCCTGCTGGGATTGGAAGGTGGCGACGGCTTTGAGGGTCACGTCGTCGAACGTGCCGTTCGGGGTCATGTCCAGGATCTTGGCGCTGATCAAGACTTCCTGGAGGCAGGAAACGTCTTCTCCAGAGTTCCCGTAGACCAGCGGCTCACCGCTCAGGACGCAGGTGACCGGCGGGGGAGACGGTACGGAGGTGGACTCGCCGAGCGAACTATCGGGACCGATGTCGGTCACGGGAACCGCGGTGGTGGGTGGCATCGATACTTCGACTTGGTCGTCCGCGCTCTCGGCGAGAACGGGCTCGACCGATCCGACCGACGACGAGTCACGCCCGGCGAACAGAACCATGGCCACGAAGATTCCGGTCAGGACGAAACCGATCCCGAGCGACAGGCGTGTGCGTCCGTCGAGTGTCGCCATAGAACCGCCGATGATACTGGCCGGGGTCCGGCCCCTGGTAGGCGTCGGCTTCGGACCAGCGATCGGTTAGGTTGACGAACCGGCGAGGCGATCGATGGGGGATCCGTGGCAAGGGATTGGTCACTGCGGGATGTGCCGGACATGGCCGGTAGAGCCGTGGTCGTGACCGGGGCGAACTCCGGCATCGGACTCGAGACCGCTCGATACTTGGCCAAGGCGAACGCCACAGTGGTCATGGCCTGTCGCAACCGAGAGAAGGCCCTCCAAGCGGTCGATGACATTCGCGCCACGACGAGCGCCGGTGAATTGGTAGCGGTGGATCTCGATCTTGGGAGTCTCGCCTCGGTCCGTTCCGCAACCGGCCACTTGCGCGCGAGGTTCGACCGGATCGATGTGCTGATCAACAACGCCGGGGTGATGGCGCTCGACCGCGGTGTCACCGAAGATGGATTCGAAACCCACTTCGGGATCAACCATCTCGGACATTTCGCCCTCACGAATTCCTTGATTCCGCTCCTCGAGAGCGCGGAATCAGGGCGCGTGGTGACCGTGTCCAGTATGGGTCACCGTCCCGGACGGCTGGATCTCGACGACCCCATGTACGACCGCCGTCGCTACAGCCGCTGGGGGGCGTACTTCCAGAGCAAGTTGGCGAACCTCCTGTTCACCCGTGAATTGGACCGGCGTCTACGAGCACGGAACTCTTCGGTGGTGGCCGTTGCCGCCCATCCGGGCACGGCGCGCACAGAACTGGGAAAGCTCGGAACATCGATGACCAACACCATCATGCGGACCTTCACACCTGTTCTCGTTCGTACCGGTGTGGAAGGGGCCATCTCCCAGGTCCGAGCTGCCGTGGACCCGCGCATCGAGCGTGGACAACTCGTTGGTCCGCGTTTTCAGATGTTCGGTGATCCAGTGGTGGAGACTCCCAGCCGCCGAGCCCGCGACGATGGTGATGCTCGTCGACTCTGGGAATTGAGCGCCGAACTCACCGGAGCGGATCTCCCCGATTGATCATCTTCCCGATTGATCATCTCCCGAAAGATCATGGGTGGAGGTCGATCGGACGCTCAAGTCCACGACGATGCCGCGATGATCGCTCCCAGCGACCTCGAGGTGCGAGAGGTCGTGGACTTCGATGTCATCGGTGACGAGGGCATGATCGAGAAGAACGAATGGCCGAAGGCGTCGGCCGACCGGAAATGTGGCCGACAAGATTCGACCGACACGCAAGTGAGCACTGTGCACCCCCTGGCGATAGAGCGAGCGCAGGGGCGGGTGCCAGTGTGTGGCGTTGTAGTCACCGATGGCCACTGTGGGGAGAGGTGAGTCGATGAGAATGCGACCGATCGAACGCAGTGATGGAGCCCAGTCTCGGGTCTTCTGAGCCGACACGGGAGCCATCGGATGGACCGCCAGCACCTGAAGGCGCACCTCCCCCTCGATCACGGCGATGACGGCATGGCAATCGTGCAGAGGTTCGATGGTGGCGCTCGCCAGTGGCACCTTGCTCCATAATGCGATGCCCCGCGGACCATCTCGGAGATCATGGACCCGATGTGGCCAACGTTCGGCGACAGCGTGGCGTTCGGCATGGCGATGAATGCTGTCGGTGATTTCGGTGAAGGCGATGATGTCGGCATCGGTGGCCAAGACATCGGCCACGGCTCGTTCCGGAGTCGCATTCGAATGCAGGACATTCGCGTGAGCCAGTCGCAGCACAACCCCTTGGACCGGCGCGTCGCGGCGTTGCTGGCGGAGGGAACGAGCGAACAACACCAGGATCCAGATCACCTGGACCAAGGCCAGACCTGAGACCACGAAATGACCAGTGAAGGTCGCAGCGATGGCGATCGCTGTCGCGACCGGCAGAAGCAATGGGGTGATCGATTGCAGGAAGATGACGGCTCGCCACCGTGAAAACCCGAGGGCGATGGAGACCAGGTCGATCTGAACCACCACCAGCAGGACCGAGTACACGAGTGGCCAGGTCGACGAAACCCAGTTGCTCATGATGGGCCGGAACGACCGGTGTAGTGGAGGATCGTCATGTCGGTGATGTCGTGAGACGTGTCCAACATACCGGCGTCGTGCGATTGCTCTCGGGACATCTGTTCGTGTCGGCCCAAGTTCGACCTGGGTATGGTGGGGACCAGAGTGCTCGGTCGCTCGTCGATGGGAGTCCCTCATGATCATCGGTGTTCTGTTGCTGGTCGCAATCGTGGTCATCGTGGTGGTCTCGCGACGACGATCTGCCAGCGGGCCGCCTCTCGCTCCACCTCCTCGGTCGGTGGGATCTGCCACAGAGAGAGTTCCGTCAGTGGCTCGCAGCATCGATGTTCCGGCCTATGTGTCGTCGCTTCTCGAACGTTGGGTGAGTGGAGGTGTGTTGACCTCGGAGGATGCCGAACGCATCCGCGCTTTCGAACCTGTTGCGGTGGCTGGGCAACCATCGGCCGGACCCCGGCCGGCCCGAAGGTTTCCAGCAGTGGCCGAGGCGCTCGGATATCTCGGTGGAGCGCTGGGCGTGGCCGGAGTGATCCTCTTGATCGCGGCCTACTGGTCCGACTGGTCGCGCAGTGTGCACCTGGCACTGACCCTGGCGGTCACCATCTTGCTGGTGGCGGCGGGGGCGGTGGTACGCGAGCACGTCGACCCGGCGTTCTTGCGATTGCGCTGGTTCTTGTGGACCGGGGCCACCCCCGCCCTCGGATTGTTCGCCTACGTCGTGGCCCACGAGTTCTTGGAGTGGGATCGAGGCTCGCAGTACTGGATTCTCATCGCGTTGAGTACGACGGTGTTGAACGGGGTGTTGTGGGCTGGTCGCTCGCGACCGATTCAAGAAGGTCTTTTCTGTGTGAGTCTGGCGGTGCTCGTCGGAACTGCTCTCGGAGATCCCACCGATGCACGCTGGGGTGGGGTCGGAGTGTGGCTTCTGGGTGTCGTTCTGGCCGCGGTCGCCGTGTGGCGTCGTCCGGTATTGGCGGTGATCCCGGCCGCTGTCGGCGGACTGTCGGTGGTGGTGGGGTCATATCTCACGGTGTCGTCATGGCAGGGTTTCGGCTTTCTCTTTGTGGCCGCGTCGGCCGTCGTCATGGTGGGTGCAGCAACTGTGCGGGTCAGCCCTCTCCCTGCTCCTTTCGACGTGGTGTTCGGGGTCATCGGAATCCTGGGTCTGGTGCAGAGCGTTCCGGGGACATTGATCTATTTCGCCCAGGACGGTGGTGTTGCCACCGGCATCGTGGTGTGGTGCATCGGTGGGGGACTCATCATCGCTGCCGGCGCGCGAATGGTGCGTGCGGACGTCGCTTATCAAGCCGTTGGCGCCTTGGCGGTTCTGGTGGGACCGGCGATCACTGCGACTCAGTCCGAAGCATTGGCCACCATCGCCGGTCTGATCATGTCGGTGGTTTTCATCACCCTTGGGACGTTGCCTGGTCGGGTATTGCTCTCGATGTTCGGTCTTGTCGGCTTGTTGGCTTACGTTCCCTGGACCATCGCCCACTTCTTTCCGGGTGAGGGGCGTGCACCGCTCATGATCTCGGTCTCCGGACTACTCATCGTGGTCATCGCCGTGGTGCTGTCACGTCTGTCTGGTCGGATCCGACGTGAATTGAGCGGTTCGACGCCGGCGCAGTGACCGGCATCAGCGAGGAGTCGACGCGTCCCCTGCGGAGTCGTTCGGCCATGCGTTTGGCCAGTCGGAGACGGGACTGAGATTCCATTGGGGTTTGCGTCGTTCGAGATACGCCGTGACTCCCTCGCGGGCGTCAACCGATCCCATGAGGAGTTGATGAAGGGCGGTCTCGGCTTCGCCGATGTTCGCTGCGCTCGACGAGAACGATTCCCAGAGCAAGCGCTTGGTGAAAGCAACCGAGAGGGGAGCGGTATTGACGGCGATGTCACGGGCCAGCTCGAGTGCAGTGTCCAATACCTGATCGTTCGCCACGGCCCGGGACGCGAGACCGAGTCGCAAGGCCTCGCTGCCGTCGAACACGCGCCCGGTCAACAACATGTCGGCGGCGGTCGCCAATCCGACCAGTCGAGGCAACGTCCAATGGCTGTAGGCATCGGGCATCACGCCACGCCGTACTTGGACCACGCCGTACTTGGCCTCGAGAGCCATCACCCGGATATCGCAATGCAGGGCCAAAGTCAGACCGATCCCGATGGCGTGGCCATTCACGGCGGCGATCACCGGTTTGCGGATCTGCCAAGCGGTGGGTTCCACCGGGCAGGCTCTGAACGAGGACTCGGTCCGACGCTCGAAGACTTCTGATCCAGAGCTCAGATCGGCCCCGGCGCAGAACGCCGGGGGAGTGCCCGTGAGGACGACGACGCGAATCCTGTCATCGACGTCGGCCCGCTGATAGAGCTCCGACAGGGCGCCGCCCATGGCCGCCGAGAAAGCGTTTCGGCGGTCGGGTCGGTTGAGTCGGGCCACCATCACCCCGAGATCATCGATGGTCACCTGCAGATCCGGTGTGCCGAAATCCACAACCGTCGAAACGGACATGGGCGCACCCTACCGCGACGATGGTCGGGACCTGGGCGAGCCCTCCCGCTAGCGTAATCGCCTCCCACAATTCGGAGAGCCATGACTTCCACCCTCGAAACAACTCTCGACGATCGCCCCGACGCCGTTCGTCAGGCCGGAATGGACAAACGGCGTCAGCGACTGGTGTTGGTGGCCGTGCTCACGGCATTGATTGCCGTCGTGGCCTCCATGTCGGGGTTGAACGTGGCCCAACAGCAGATCGCCGTCGATCTCGGAGCCTCACAAAGTGGAGTGCTGTGGATCATCAACGCCTACACATTGGTGCTGGCGGCGTTGCTGATGCCGATCGGCGGAATCGGCGACCGGTGGGGTCGCAAACCGGTGTTGCTGGCCGGAATCGCCATCTTCTGCGCCTCGAATCTGATTGCCATCTCGGCGGCTACGACCGCAGCGATGATCGTGGCGCGTGTCTGTGCCGGTATCGGTGCGGCGATGATCATGCCGGTCACGCTGTCGGTCATCACTTCCAGTTTCCCAGCGGACGATCGAGCACGAGCGATCGGGATCTGGGCCGGATTCGCCGGAAGTGGTGGCATGATCGGTCTGTTCGTGTCGTCGTTCATGGTGGACGTGTTGTCCTGGCGGTGGTCGTACGCCTTGCCGATCGTTCTCGTGGCGATCTCGGCGGTGATGACCGTACGTTTCGTTCCCAATTCCCGAGAACGCAGTCATCACCCGTTCGACATCGCCGGCTCGGTGCTCTCTGCGTTGGCGATCGGGGGAATCGTGCTCGGCATCCATGAAGGTCCCGAGCGCGGCTGGACCGATGCCTTGACGGTGATCGGTCTGGTGGTGGGAGCGTTCGCACTCGTGGCCTTCGTCGTCTGGGAGCGTCGAGTCACCGAACCACTGTTGGACATCGGTGCCTTCCGCGATCGGGGACTGGCGGCAGGCTCCCTCACACTCGTGGTGATGTTCAGCGTCATGTTCGGCATGCTCTTGGTCCTCTTCCCGTATCTGCAGGCCGTACTCGGCTGGTCGGCTCTCAAGTCGGCGGTATCCGTACTCCCCATGGCGGCGGTGATGATGCCGTTTTCCACCATCGCCCCGAAGATCGCGGCGCGCATCGGTACCCGGCAAACCATGTTGTTCGGAGTCGCAGTGTTCCTCGGTGGTCTGATCCTCTTGGCACTGCAGGCCTCGGTGGAAGGTGGCTACCTATCGGTGTTGCCCGGACTGATGGCGTTCGGGCTGGGATTGGGGCTGACGATGACGCCGGCCACTGCGGCGATCACCGAAACCCTGCCGCTCGACAAACAAGGAGTCGCCTCGGCTCTGAATGACACCTCGCGAGAAATCGGGGGAGCGATCGGTGTCGCCCTGCTCGGCTCGGTTCTGAGTGCCGGCTACCGCCGGAGCGTGGAGACGAATCTCGAGGGCCTGTCGGAGCAGACCGTCGAATTGGCCGGTGAGGGAATCGGCAGCGCGTTCGCGGTGGCCGCCGATGCCGGAGACAAAGGCGCCGACATCATTGTCGCGGCACAGCACGCGTTGGTCGACGGATGGCGCGGGTCGATGTGGGTGGCCATCGTCGTGACCGTTGGCCTCTTCGTGTTTCTTGCAGCGCGCGGTCCGGCGAACAGGGCAGGTTCCTGACCCGACGCAGGGCGCCGGCTCCTGGCGGAGCCGACGGCTGGAAACGACGCAGGGCGCCGGCTCC
>JBMTPW010000046.1:0-10442 GCA_049444115.1 Ilumatobacteraceae bacterium
TCGCCATACTTCGTGACCGACGCCGAGCGCCAGGAAGCCGTCCTCGACGAGCCCTACATCCTGCTCTTCGGATCGAAGATCTCGACCGTGCAGTCATTGCTGCCGGCTCTCGAGGCCGTCATGAAGACCGGCAAGGCGCTCGTCATCGTCGCCGAAGACATCGAGGGCGAGGCGCTGGCCACGCTCGTCGTGAACAAGATTCGCGGTACGTTCAACTCGGTCGCCGTGAAGGCCCCCGGGTTCGGAGATCGCCGCAAGGCCATGCTCCAGGACATGGCGGTGCTCACCGGTGGTCAGGTCATCAGCGAAGAGGTCGGTCTCAAGTTGGAGAACGTCACCCTCGATCTGCTGGGACGTGCCAAGCGAGTCATCGTCACCAAGGATGAGACCACCATCGTCGACGGTCATGGCGACAAGGCCGACGTCGAAGGGCGGATCAACCAGATCAAGACCGAAATCGACAACACCGATTCCGACTGGGACCGCGAGAAGTTGCAGGAGCGTCTGGCCAAGTTGGCCGGAGGTGTGGCCTTGATCAAGGTCGGGGCCGCCACCGAAGTCGAACTCAAGGAAAAGAAGCACCGCATCGAGGACGCCATCTCGGCCACTCGCGCCGCCATCGAAGAAGGAGTGGTACCCGGTGGTGGAACCGCCCTCTTGCGAGCTCGCGCCGCCGTGAAGTCCGTGGTGGACTCGCTGACCGGCGACGAAGCCACTGGCGCGCTGACCGTGTGGCAGTCGCTCGATGCTCCTGCCCGGAACATCGCCGACAACGCCGGTCTCGAGGGAGCCCTCGTCGTCCAGCGAGTCGAAGGTGAAAAGGGTGCGATGGGCCTGAACGCCGCCACCGGCGAGTACATCGACTTGGTGAAGGCCGGCATCATCGATCCGGCCAAGGTCACCCGCGCCGCACTGCAGAACGCCGGTTCCATCGCCGCTCTCGTGCTCACCACCGAGTGCTTGGTGGTGGACAAGCCCGAGAAGGCCGCGGCCGGCGGCATGCCGGGAGGCATGGCCGGCGGCATGGGCGGTATGGGCGGCATGATGTGACCATCGGTCACACCACGTGATCCTTTCGATGGGGCCCGGATGTTCCGGGCCCCATCGTCGTTCTCGGGGAGATCCTCGGCATCGACAATGGTTCCCTAGGCTGGGCGAGTGAGTCGCACCGCCAAGAGACCGTTCTGGTTGCATCAGGCCGCCGAATACGTGATTGGCCTGGCGGCGGTGGCATCCGGTTTTCAAAGCCCGGATCCGGTCGTTCCCGCCGTCATGGGGGCACTGATCCTCATCAATGCGGCGGTGGCCGATGGCGCACTCGGAGCATTTCGTGTGGTGAGTCGGCGATGGCACCGACGTGCCGATATCGCGGTGCTCATCGCTCTGGTGCTACTGATCGTGGTCGCTGACGTCGACCTTTCGACGCGTTTGGTTCAGATCGGCATCATCATGGTTCTCGGTGTGGTGGTGATGGGGACCGACTATCGCAATCGAGACGAAATCGTGAAGCCTGTTGGCGGACCTGTCGGCAGGTCTGCCGACATAGGACGGCGGGCCGGCCATGTTGCCGGATCGTTGGCGGCCCGCCTGCGAGATTCGGCGCGCCGACGTAGTTGAACGATCGTTCCGAGGACTCCTCGGGACGGACCTCTAGGATGAGCCCATGTCGTCCACATTCGAGCGTCCGATAGCCGATGTCGCCAAGATCATTGCGGCGTGGGAAGAGTGGGAACGCGGCGCCGAGTCGCCCGGTCGGACTTTGGCCGACATGAAGAAGGCGGGTTTGGCCGACGTTCTGCGCGAACTGCAGACCTCTGGTTGGAAGCCCGCCAAGCCGACCATCGGCTGATCCATGAGTCCTTTCGAGCCGTCGGTGACACGGCGCCCAGGCGGCTCACAGATCATTCCCGAACCGGCTGTTCGCCGACCGGGACCGATCCCGCCGTGGTGGGATGCCGCCGCAGACTTGTCATTGTCGACGGTCGTTTCACGGCTCGAACAAAACGTTTCCTCCGTGAACGCAACATCCTCGCCCCGGGTCGACGAGCGCATCTCGGCGGTGATGGCCATCCTGGTCGACGGTGACGACGGAGCCGAGGTTCTGCTCACGCGTCGCTCGTCGTCTCTCAACAATCACCGTGGCGAGATCAGTTTTCCAGGTGGTCGTGCCGACGAAGGTGAGAGCATCGTGGATGCTGCTCGGCGCGAGACCTTCGAAGAAGTCGGTATCGATGCCGCGGACTTGATGGTGCACAGCGAATTGAGTCCGCTGTCGACCTTCGTGAGTCGCAGCTACATCGTGCCGGTTATCGCCTCGCTGCCCCACAAGCCTGCTCTGCGACTGAACGCGCACGAGGTGGAGCGAGCGTTCTGGGTTCCCTTGACCGAGTTGGTTCGACCCGACACGTATGCCGCCGAGATCTGGGCGTTTCGCAGGTTCGACCGTTCCGAGGACCGACCGACCGAACAGGCGATGCATTTCTTCTTTCTCGATGACGAAACAGTGTGGGGAGCCACGGCGCGCATGCTCCATGAACTTCTCTGCTTGGTGCATTCATGACATCGATTCGTCTGCGTGCGGTCTCCGTCGACGATGCCGATTGGATCTTTCGAGCCTGTCAGGATCCCGACATCCAGCACTGGACGACGGTGCCCCGCCCCTACACCTTGGATGATGCCCTGTTCTTCACGGGTGACACCACGCTCGAATACCGACGGTGGGCGATCGAGGACGCAGAAACGAGCGAACCGTTGGGGTTGGTGTCGATTCACGGTGTTCAAGAGGACACCGGAGACGCCGATATCGGCTATTGGGTGGCCCCGTGGGGCCGAGGACGCAGCGTCGGGTCGGCAGCGGTTCGGGAGATGATCGACATCGTGCGCACCGAGGAGGACATTGCCGCCCTGGTGGCCTACGTGGCCGCCGAGAATTCGGCGTCCCAGAGCGTGGTGCGCCGAGCAGGGTTCGTCGATGTCGCCCGTCAACACGGACCGGCCCGTCGTGATCTGGAATTGGTCCCCACCATCGTCTTTCGCCGCCGACTGCATCACTAGGAACCATTGGCCGGGCAGGTCACGGTCCGCCGGCCACGCGGACGCTGCGGTAGAAGACCTGTGCCCAACTCCGACAGGAGATCTTGGTTGCACCTGAACGGGTCGTGCAGTGGGCGAGCATGTCGCTGAGGAACTGTCGGTCGATGCGATGACGCGATGCACTGTTCCACCAGTGACCAGAGGGCATGTGCACCGTACGGCAGGTTCCTCCCGTCGGTGGGACCTGGCAGGTCGTGATCCGATCCATGGACTTGAAGTTTCTGTAGGCGAAGTCGTGACGTCGACACGGTCCGCTGAAGTCGAAGCTTCGGCCGGTACTGCCGATGAGCGGGGCGGAGCAGAGGTCGCTCGACCAGTCGAAGGACCGATCCGTGGTGCCGGGCTTCCTGGCGATGTCCAAGAAGGTCGGTAGTGGAGTGCCGAATACCAGCGCTTCGAGCCGGTCGATACTTGCTGATGGTGTCGCGGCCTGTGCGCCACTGGGGGCGAACGAGGCCACCGACATGATCGCCACGACGATGTACTTGTTCATGACTCGACTCCCGTCTTTCGGGCCGATCGGGGGGATCGGCAACGGGAATGTGGCCCGAGAGGAAGTCTTGACGGTGAGCGAACGCTTCAGTCGGTGTAGGTCGCGGCGATCCGATTCAGGAGGAGCGCCATCTCGATTGCGCCGAGAGCGGCTTCGTCACCCTTGTTGTCCTCACCAGGTCCGGATCGCTCGACGGCCTGTTGATTGGTGTCCACGGTGAGCACCCCGAACATGATCGGGACTCCGGTCTCCAATTGGGCATCTTGGATACCACGGGCGCATTCGCCGGCCACGAATTCGAAATGCGCAGTATCGCCGCGAATCACCGCACCGAGCGCAATGACTGCGTCGTAGTTTCCGGATCCGGCCAACGACATGGATGCCAATGGAATCTCGAAAGCACCCGGTACCCAGATGACATCGATATCGGCATCGCCGACGTGGCAACGCTCAAGACCCCGTCTGGCTCCGTCGAGCAACGCACTCACGATGTGATCGTTGAAACGGGCACAGACGATGCCGATCGAGAGCCCGGACCCGTCCAAGGATTCGGGGGTGACACGACTGGATTGGATGCGGCTCATGATCGACCTCCTGAGGCCGGTGTGGTGGTGCTGGATGTGGTCGGGAGATCGAGAAGGTGGCCCATGCGGTCACGTTTGGTCTGCAGATAGCGCAAGTTCTCCTCCGTCGGCGCCACGTGCGACGACACGCGTTCGACTACTTCCAAGCCGTAGCCCTCGATTCCCCCGTACTTGGCAGGATTGTTGGTGATCAAGCGCAACTTGTGAGCTCCGAGGTCGGCCAGGATCTGGGCTCCGATGCCATATTCGCGACTGTCCACCGGCAGACCCAATGTGGTGTTGGCATCCACGGTGTCCAGACCGCCGTCCTGCAGTGAATAGGCCCTGATCTTGTGCCCGATGCCGATACCGCGTCCTTCGTGACCACGGAGGTACACAACCACGCCACGTCCTTCCTTGGCGATGAGGGACATGGCCGAATGCAACTGGGGACCGCAATCGCAACGTCGACTGGAGAAGACGTCGCCGGTCAGACATTCGCTGTGCACGCGCACCAGTACCGGATTGCCATCGTCCACGTCTCCGATGGTGAAGGCGAGATGTTCGGTGTCGTCGAGATCGCTGCGGAACGCCGTACAGGTGAAGGTTCCCCAGTCGGTGGGGACCTGTGCTTGTCCGATACGGGTCACCAACTTCTCGTGGTGGCGGCGATACTTGATGAGTTCGGCGATGCTGGACAGCAGTAGACCGTGCTCGCGGCAGAATTCGATCAGTTGGGGCAGGCGCGACATCGAGCCGTCGTCGTTGGTGATCTCGCAAATGATGCCAGCTGGCTCGAGTCCGGCCATGCGGGCGAGGTCGACGGCGGCCTCGGTGTGCCCGGCGCGCTTGAGCACCCCGCCCTCGCGGGCCCGCAGGGGAAAGACATGGCCCGGTCGCGCAAAGGCGGCGAATCCGATCGAAGGATCGGCCAAGGCGCGTAACGTGGCGGCTCGGTCGGCAGCCGAGATACCAGTGGAAGTGCCGTCGATCAGGTCCACCGACACCGTGAATGCGGTGCGGTGGCTCTCGGTGTTGTGTTCCACCATGAGTGGAAGTCGCAGATCATCACAACGTTCACCGGTGAGTGGAGCAACGATCACACCAGAGGTGTGCCGGACGAAAAAGGCCATCTTCTCCGGCGTGGCGAACTGGGCCGCCATGATCAAGTCCCCTTCGTTCTCGCGGTCTTCGTCATCGACCACGACCACGATCTCGCCTCGGGCGATCGCGGCCACGACATCCTCGATGGGGGCGAAAGGGGGTGTATTGGTCATGTCAGGTCCTCACAGTGTTCGGGCGGAAGTCGGGTGCGCGGTCGACGACGATCTCCAGATCGCTACCGAGGCAGCGGGTTGAACGAATACGGCCTCGCCAGATCTCGTCCATGGTGGAGGCTCCGGTTCCGGCGAAGATCGGCGCACCCGCACCGCCCATCAGGGCCGGAGCGATGTGGAAGATGTAGCGATCGATCAGACCTGCCTGATGGAACGACGCGGCGACGCTGGCGCCGCCTTCCACCAGCACTTGGAGGACTCCTTCACCGCCGAGATTGTCGAGCAGATCATCGATTGACCCGGTCCATTCGAGGCAGGGATGCACCCGGGCTTTCGGGGACACCGTTCCGAGCACCACTCGCCGCGGGGAGGGTCCGTCGACGAGGCGAGTGGTCAGTGTTGGATCATCGCTGCGAACGGTGCCGGCTCCCACGAGGATGGCGTCGCTCTCGGCGCGGAGGCGATGGACGACGCGACGGGCTTCCTCACCGGTGATCCACCGACTCGTTCCATCGGGGGCCGCGGTCCGCCCATCGAGTGTGCAGGCGACCTTCAGGATCACCAGGGGACGGCCGCTGCGGCGGTGATGGAGATAGGCACGAAGTTGTTCGGATGCGGCCTCGGCACCGATCCCGACATCGACGGTGATCCCGGCTCGTCGAAGCCGTTCGAAACCTCCACCGCCCACCCGCGTGTCGGGATCCTCGAGAGCACTCACGACGCGAGCCACCCCGGCGTCGATGAGAGCATCGGTGCACGGTCCGGTCCGACCGTGATGGCTACAGGGCTCGAGTGTCGTGTAGACGGTGGCGCCGCGAATTTCGACACCGGCTTCGCGAGCGGCGTCGAGAGCCACGATTTCGGCGTGACGCCCACCCGGAGCTTCGGTGGCACCTTCGAACACCTCTCCGGACACAGTCACGGCGATGCATCCCACCCATGGATTGGGTGACGTCCGCAGTCGAGCCGACGACGCGAGATCGAGAGCGCGATTCATCCAGTGGAGATCGGGTTCGGTGTCGGTGCTCGTCGTCATGTCTGCATCAGTCGGTGGACCCGGTGCGAGGGAATGACAGCACGCCCGAACCATGGCCCATCCGGCGCGGATGCGACCATGATTCGATTCGTACCCGTGCTCCCATCCGGACTGTGACCGTCGGCCCTGGAATTCCACCAGGTCGGCCTCGGAAGAATTCTTCAGAGGTTCGCGGGCTGTGACCGCCGGTTGGGACTTTCACCCGAACCCCGCACGGGGTGTTTTCTATGTGCGGTCAGCCTAGGCCGTTCTCTTCAGCAATTCCCACGCCCGGAACACGTGGTCCCTGGTGGTGGTGCGACTGCCCACCGAGAAACGCAGGACACTGCGGCCGTCGAGCACTGTGCGGGTGAAGAGAACCCTCCCCGTGGCGTTGGCGCGCTCGATGAGACCATCCGTGGCCGAGTCCTCCCCGATGAGCCGCAGGCACAGCAGGTTGAGCGGATGCGGAGCCACGATTTCGAAACGGGGATCCTCGGCGACCTTGGTGGCGAGATCCTGAGTGATGGAAACATGCCGACGGATGAGCTCCTGGAACACGTCGACACCATCCAACCGAATGGTGAACCACAGTTTGAGGGAACGGAACCGTCGGCCGAGGGGGATCTGCCAGTCGCGATAGTCGATGGCCACACCGGAGTCTGCAGCGGCCGAACGGAGATACTCGGGCAGGATGCTGAGCGCTCCGAGCAGGGCTTGACGATCGGTGGTCCAGAAGAGATCACAATCGAAGTTCACTCCCATCCACTTGTGAGGATTTGTGCAGTAACTGTCGGCGTATTCCAAGCCTTGGTTGACCCAGCGGAATTCAGGAACGAGCGCAGCGATACCGTGCATGGCCCCGTCCACGTGCAGCCACAGACCGTTCTCACGGGTGATGTGGCCGATTTCGACAGTGGGATCGAATGCGCCCGACGATGTAGTGCCGTGGGTGCTGCAGACCCAGAAGGGCTGCAATCCGCCCGCCCGGTCGGCCATGATCTGGGCGCGCAGAGCGACGGGATTCATGGCGAACGTCGCGTCGTGATCGATGATCCGGATGTTGTCGGTTCCGATACCGGCGACGCGGAGACCCTTTTCGATGCTGCTGTGGCTCTGTGCCGTGCAGTAGGCCACGAGACGGGAGGTGTCACCGTCGGTATTGATTGCTCCACGGGGGGCGCGCCAACGTGCCGCCAGAATGGAGGCCAAGGTGGCTTCACTGGCAGAACCTTGGATCACGCCACCGCCGGTGGCGGTGGTGCTGCGGAACGATGTCGGCAGATCCAGCAGCTCCTGCATCCAATCGAGCATCAATGTTTCGACTTCGGTGCAGGCCGGTGACGTGATCCAACTCATGCCTTGAACTCCGAGACCGGCGATGACCAGTTCGGCCAGAATCGATGAATACGACGTGTTCCCCGGAAAGTACGCGAAGAAGTTCGGATGCTGCCAATGCGTGAGACCGGGGATGATGATGTCGTCCAGATCCCGACGCACATCGGCGAAGCTTTCGGGATGCCGAGGTGGATGCTCGGGTAGCTGGCTGCGGATGTCTCCCGGTTGGATGCTGCCCGACACCGGGCGCGCTTCGATCGATTCGATGTAGTCAGCGATCAGACCGATGAGGTCCTGACCGACGCGGCGAAATTCCTGTGCGTCCATGATTGTCTCCTCATCGAACGATAGAGGTGCGTCGAGCACGGGCGAACCCGTGGCCTCGACGAATTCGAGCATTGCTACGGTGTGAGCGTGGACATGCAAGAGCGACTTCGACGCGGGCGGGTCCGGTCGGACTCTCGCGAGACGGATCCGAATCGTTTCGAGACCCGCACCACCCGCATTCGGGGCTTCGACCAGGCTTACATCCACGAGCGTTCGCCGCACGGTGCCGGGGTGGCCCTCTTGTGCGTACACGGTTGGCCCGAGAGCAAACGCATCTTCTGGAAGGTGATCGAACCCTTGGCCGAGGCCGGATTCGATGTCATCGTGCCCGATCTGCGGGGTTTCGGAGAGAGTGGTCCAGCCCCCGACGGCCTCTACGACACGCCCTCGCACGTGCGCGATCTCCACGCACTCGTGACCGAGGAACTCGGGTACGAATCGGTCGTCGTTCTCGGAGGCGATCTCGGCGGCCCGGTTGTTCAGGACATGGCCCTGCGCTACCCGGATCTGGTGTCACGGATGGTCCTGTTCAACTCGCCACTGCCCTTCGACCGCGCGCGCATGGGTTCGATCCAGGGAACCAGGGCGCCGCGCGAGGCAGCCGACTATTTCATTCGCCAGGGCACCGATGCCGACGCCTTGGCTGCTGAACTGGCGACTCCCGAACAACCACGCCGCTACATCGCCACGTTCTACTCCAGTCGCTTCTGGGCTCACCCGGGAACCTTCGATGATGCCGCCGTGGCGTTCCACACCGAACCATTCACGGCGGCTGGCGTCTTGCGGGCTTCGTTCGGTGCCTATGAATCGGTCTTCGATCCTGCCAAACGCAGTGAGCCAACTCTCCTGGGTCGCAACGAGATCACTCCCACATTGGTCCTCTTCGGTGCAAGTGATCACGTGATCTATCCAGCATTCGATGAAATGGCCGCCGAAGTCTTCGCGGTGAAGGTCGGTCCGTACATCGTGCGCAATTGCGGGCATTTCGTTCCATGGGAAGCTCCCGAAGCCTTGGTGTCGGGAACGATTGCGCTCTGTTCGGATCTGCTCTGATCCGAACCGGCCAGCGAGGCCGTCACGGCGACGACGCCATGATGGAATCCGCGGTTGTGGAGATCAGAGGTTTGGTGGCAGCAGTCGATTGACGTTCTGGAAGACGAAGTACAACGTCACCACGAATGGGAGGAAGCCGACGGCTGCACCGATGGCCCGATTGCGGAATCGCTTGGCCACCTGCCAGGCCCCGAAGACGATGAGAAGTTCGAGAGCGATCCATCCGATGACGTGCGGGTACGCATCGGGGTCGCTGAACCAGCCCTTGTCGAAGACATCGCCACTCGATTCATCGTCACTGGTCGTACCCGCCGCAACGGTCGTCGTGGATTCGGCCGGAGCCGTGGAGGTCGGGGCCACGGTACTGGTCGGTTCGACCGTGGATGAATCGATGGGCAGCGTGGTTTCCTCGCCCAGACCATCGAGTCCCGACGACGAGCTGATGTTCGCGGCGTAGACGGCCGCGGGATGTTCGGCCGGACTGCTCTGGCTCATGTCCATGGTGGCGGAGACGATGAGACGCTGCCTGGCGGAGAATTCGGGATGACAGGTGGTCAGGGTCAACGTGGCCACGGTCGGATCGACCGTGTCGACCACCCAGGAATCCTCGGGTTGCACGATGCGCTGCGCAGTGACCGTGTAGACGAAGCGACGTCCGAGCAGGTCGGTGACGATGATCGGATCACCCGGTTCCAGCTCGTCGATCTGGCGGAAGGGTTCTCCGTAGGTGGTGCGATGTCCAGCGATGGCGGCGTTGCCGAGTTGACCGGGAAGCGGTGTGGACGGGTAATGCCCGGGACCCTTCTTCAGATCGGCGGTCTCCACTCCGGCGACCACGTATTTGGTCAGTCCGAGTGTCGGCATCTCCAAGATGGCCATGGCGTCACCCTCATCGACCACGACGGGATCAGGGATCGGGGGAGGAGTCGTCGGATCCTCGGTTGTGGGAACGGTCGTTTGCGCGTTCTCCGTGAACTGGTTCTCGAGGCGGTTCTGGGATTGAGCGGCCTCGATACCGGTGCCCCAGAGCTGGTAGCCGACGAACAAGAAGGTCAGGATTCCGAAGACGATCAGCCCTCCCCCGAGGCGACCGAGGAACCAGTGCAGATCGCGTCGTGGTTTGGGGCGATCCCAGTAGGGAACTTTTGGGGTCGAACGCCGACGACGGCCGCGCGTCGTGGGCTCGATCGGCCCATCGTGATCCCCTGCCGAGACCCGTTCGATCCGTGAGGCATGGTCGAAGACATCGGCTCGGTCCGGCATCTCCGGATGTCGGTCGTCGC